>CAZALW010000050.1:0-14693 GCA_964485705.1 uncultured Thiotrichaceae bacterium | reverse complement strand
TAATCAATAATTAATAATTAATAATTAATAATTATCACGAGTGCGTTCAACTCGCTTTAATTTAACATGTAACGCGGCTTTCGCCATTAAATGCGCACTTACCGGCGCGGTGATAAATAAAAAGATGGTCACCAGAATTTCATGCAGACTGGCGGCTTCGGTGGTGAAACTAAAGTACAACATAGAAGCAATTAAAATGGCACCTACCCCTAGCGTAGTAGCCTTGGTTGGACCATGCAAACGCATATAAAAATCAGGTAGCTTGTATAGACCGATTGAACCCACCAGAGTAAAAAAAGCGCCAATTAAAACCAGCGCGGCTAAAATCATGTCAAGCATGTAAACACCCCAATTGAGAACTGAGAATTGATAACTGAAAACTGATAACTGATAACTGATAACTGATAACTGATAACTGATAATGCTGTTGTTTTTAATATTTTAATTATCAATTATCCATTCTCAATTCTCAATTAATCACTCATTCCATTATATCGCCATGCAACAGGTATTTACTTAACGCGACAGTGCCAACAAAACCCATTACAGCAATTAATAACGCGGCTTCAAAATACAGCGCACTGCCCAGGTGCAGGCCTAATAAAACAACTAAAGCAATAGCATTGATATAAAGCGTATCCAACGCCAAAATTCGATCTGGCAGATCAGGGCCTTTTAGTAAACGCATAAAACTGAGCAGTATCGAAAAACCCAACATGGTAAATGCAATCGGTAAAACGGTTTCTAACATAGTGCCTAACATAGTGTAAATACCTTTTTTAGCGGTGTTTCGTAGCGTTGTTTTATCTGTTTAATGGTACTCGGTATGTCTTCAACATGCAGCGCATGCACCAGTAAACGGTGACGATCGGCACTAAGATCACATGAAACGGTACCCGGGGTTAAGGAGATAGTATTCGCCAGCAAACTGATACCCAGTGAAGTCTGGATATCTAACTCAATAGAAAAAAAAGCAGGCTTTAAATTTTTATTACGCCCCAAAATTAGTTTCGCAACAATCATATTGGCAATGACAATATCATATAAAACAATAGCTAAAAATTTTAACAGTGTTAACGGTGCTTTAATCCGCACTTTTTCAGGCCAGAAACCCGAAGTCAACAATGGAATTAAAATGGCTAATATAAAGCCTAATACAACATGCCCGGCGGCAACAGTATTGTTAAGTAACAACCAGATAAACCATAACATTAAGCTGAGAACAGGGTGAGGTAATATTTTGTCAAAAAATAATTTAAGCATCATTCTTTACTCACAGAGACCGCTTTTTTAGACAAGACGGCTTCGATGTAACCTTTACTATCAAATTGTTGTTTCGCTGCTGATTCGGTAAAAGCGGTAATAGGCCCTGCAAATAATACCAATAGTGGACTTGCCATAAACAAAGCCATAACGGCTACATTTGGTACACGGCTAAAGGACTGGCGATTAAGTGACTCGCCACCTACATTTATATCACCCGAATTTATACCACCTGTAGTATTCGCTTTATTATGCACCTCGGTATCAGGTATGACTTGATAAAACAACAATGAACCAGTACGCGCCATGGTAATAATCATCATAAAACCGGCGCCTAACACAACCGTTAAAATCAAACCCGACCAAAGATGATCGAGCGATGCACTTAAAATAAGTAGCTTACCAAAAAAGCCGGATAAAGGTGGCATGCCTGTCATCGCGACTGCGCCAAACATAAACAGTGCACCAATTAAAATAGCACTGGGCATAGAATATGCACTCTCAAAGCGATCTTCAATAGAGCCGCGACCACGTGCAATAATATCGGCTAACAGAAACATGCCGCCAGCGATTAAAGTAGAGTGAATAAGATAATAAAGGCTGGCACTCAGTGCCAAAGAATTGTTTAACCCCACCGCTACCAGCAAAGTCGCCACCGATGCCAGTACCAGATAGGCCACTTGCTCACGCAAGCCTCTGGCAGCCATCACCCCGAATGCCGCTAACACAAGAGTGAGCAAGCCCAGTCCTAATATCCACGGCATATAATAATTTGCCAGCGCACCCGCGTCATCACCAAACACTGTACCGTGTACTCTGATAATGGCATATATACCAACTTTGGTCATTATCGCAAACATGGCTGCCACAGCAGCCGAAGTATGGGTATAGGCGGCAGGCATCCATAAATACAATGGAAATAGAGCCGCCTTTATGCCAAATACAACCAGCAACAGCAAACCTGCTGCAGCCACCAGACCCAGGTCTTCTTCCGGCAACAATGCAACCTTAACCGCCATGTCGGCAATATTCAGCGTACCCAAAATACCGTACAAAGCCCCGACTGCAAATAAGAACAGGGTGGCACCAACCAGGTTTATCACTACATAGTGCAATCCAGCTTTAGTGCGTAGTCGTCCACCACCATGCAATAATAAACCATAAGAAGCCAGCAGTAGCACTTCAAAAAACACAAAAAGGTTAAACACATCGCCCGTTAAAAAAGCCCCGTTTAAACCAAAAAGAAGCAACTGAAACAATACATGAAAGTGTGCGCCCGCTTGATTGGTAGAGCTATCGGTATCAGTTGCAATAGCATAAGCCAGTGCCGCTAAAGCCAGTATCGAGGTAATGGCAACCATTAATGCGGATAATTTATCCAGCACCAGCACAATACCAAAAGGTGCTTGCCAGTTACCCAACAAATAGACCTGGTAACCACCTGACGAAGATTCCTTAAGTAGAACAAAACTTAAAACAACTAATCCTGACACCACCAGCAGATTGAGAATACGTTGCAGTTGCAAGCCCCCTGATTTGGCAAACAGCACAACAAACCCTGCTATCAGGGGTAAAAATACCGGCCATGCAGCTAAATGTGTCATTGTCCGCTACCCTGATGAGGTGGTTTTTTTATTTTGCCATTCTTGCCTTCTGTCTTATTTCCTCCTGGCGGCAACTCATCTTTCGCCAGATGCAAGCCATCAACATGGTCATTACCCAGCTCGCCTCGTGCTTTCAGCGCTAATACAATTAAAAACGCGGTCATACCAAAAGCAATGACAATCGCGGTTAATACTAAAGCTTGTGGCAAAGGGTCACTATAAGTGTCTGTTGCGGCATTGATGACGGCAGGCTGTCCAATGGTTAAACGCCCCATGGCGAATAAAAACAGATTGACCCCATAAGCCAGCAGTGTTAACCCCAGCACCACGGGAAAGGTACGTGCGCGTAAGGTTAAATACACGCCAGTTGCGGTTAACACGCCAATACACAGGGAAATCAGCCACTCCATTATTTTGCCTCTTTAATATTTATAACCACGAAAAACACGAAAGACACTAAAATATAAATGTTTGTATTTTCCGTGCTTTTTATGTCTTTCGTGGTTAATCATTTAACTTTTTGTCTATGCGAAGCATCACTTAATTTACCTAGCTGCACTAAACTCATCACCGTGGCACCAACAACAACAAGAAACACACCCAAATCAAAAGCGATGGCACTGGCGACTTCAAACTTGCCAACCACCGGCCATGTAATGTAGGTAAAAGTGGTGGTAAGGAAAGGATAGCCCAACCCCATTGAAACCAAACCCGTCACCGTAGCAATTAATAAGCCTGCGCCTATCACCCAATGCATATCCATTTTAAGTCGCTCGCCGGTCCAGGCGATACCATTGGCTAAATACTGTACGATGAGGGCAACGGCAGCAATTAAACCCGCGATAAAACCGCCGCCCGGTAAGTTATGACCGCGAATAAAAATAAACACCGCCACCATCAACATCAACGGAAACAATAAACGCGTTAAGGTCTGCATGATGACAGGATGATTATCCTGATTCCAGCTCAAACCTTTTTCATCCTGTCCTGGTGTATATAACTTCAAGCCTTGTAACAAGGCAACAATCCCTAAACCAGCCAAGGCTAAAACCACAATTTCTCCTAAGGTATCTGTACCTCGAAAATCGACCAGAATGACATTAACGACATTGGTTCCGCCACCACCAGGCACTGAATTAGCCAGGAAAAATTTAGAAATAGACAAAAAGTCTCGTGTCATAACCGCCATGGTTAAAACCATCACGCCAACACCTGACAGAACCGAGATCAGAACATCCCGGGAGAGTCGAAAGCGACAAGTTTCCTTAGGGCTGCTTTGTGGCAAAAAGTACAATGCCAGCAATAATAATACAATGGTAACGATTTCAACCGAAAGCTGTGTTAAAGCCAGATCCGGGGCGGAGAATTTAACAAAAACCAGAGCCACAATTAAACCTACAACACCAATCATCACCACCGCAATCAGGCGTTGTTGATGTGTTTGCTGACGTGAAGCCAGCACGGTCATAATGCTGGCAACAATTAATACAAAAGCCGCCAATGCACTCACACCATCAACTGGCATCAATTCTCTTTGCCCCAATAAAGGCGCTGACACAGACATAAAACCAATCACACCGGCAACAAAGGCAGTACCAATAATCCAGGCAACCGCATTTTGTAAAGAGCCCTTGTCAAAAGCCCTGGTAACAACTGTGGCCAGTTTATTAATGCTGTTTAAAATAAAATGGTGAATAATTCGTGCATCTAAATGTGCAACTTTACGCTCATGCCAGGTAAACAACCGTTCCCGAAAAACATAAACCACCACACCTAACATCAGGGCTATCGCACTCATCAATAAAGGCAGATTAAAGCCATGCCAGATGGCCAGACTAAATTCTGGTGTCGCAGCCTGTAAACTACCGGCGACAGCCACCGCCAAAATAGGTGAAACCACAATCATTGGAATAATGCCAACGGCCAGACAAATCAACACCAGCAAATCAACCGGTATTTTCATGAAACGAGGCGGTTCATGCGGTGTTTTAGGTAGATCTTTTGGTTCGCCATTAAAAAATACATCATGAATAAAACGTAATGAATAAGCTACCGCAAAAATAGCAGCCACCGTCACTAAAACAGGCACAACCCAGACCAAAGGAGTCGCATGTGTTGCCAGCAATGCCTGTTCAAAAAACATTTCTTTACTCAGGAAGCCATTTAATAAAGGAACACCCGCCATTGCAGCGGCAGCGATCATCGCCAGGGCTGCGGTATGCGGCATGTACTTGAGCAAACCATTGAGCCTGCGCATATCACGCGTCCCGGTTTCATGATCAATAATGCCTGCCACCATAAACAACGAGGCTTTAAACGTGGCATGGTTAATAATATGAAAGATGGCAGCAACTGCAGCCATGTGTGTGCCAAAACCAAACAGCAGGGTAATTAACCCTAAATGGCTGATGGTTGAATACGCCAGTAAACCTTTAATATCATGTTTAAACAGAGCCAGATACGCACCAAGTAATAAGGTAATGAGACCCGTGCCACCCACAAGCCAGCTCCATTCAGGGGTGCCTGACAGAACCGGAAAAAACCGGGCTAATAGAAAAATACCGGCTTTTACCATGGTGGCCGAATGCAAATAAGCAGATACCGGGGTCGGCGCCGCCATCGCATGAGGCAACCAGAAATGAAACGGAAATTGCGCTGATTTGGTAAAAACGCCGATAAGAATAAGAATAAGAATCGTCAGATATAATTCATCTGAGCGAACCAGATCACCAGCCGCTAATACATCACTCAGATTATAACTGCCAACAATATTACCCAGCATTAACACACCAGCCATTAATGCCAGACCACCACCACCGGTAATAACCAGTGCCATAATGGCACCTTCGCGGGCATCTTTACGGTGCTGCCAATAGCTGATTAACAAAAACGAAGAAAGTGAGGTCAGTTCCCAGAAAACCACCAGTTGTATTAGATTTTCGGAAAGCACAATGCCCAGCATTGAGCCCATAAACATCAAGAAATACGCAAAAAACCTTCCCATGCAGTCTTTTGATGCCAGGTAATAACGTGCATAAATAATGACTAGTAGACCAATACCCAGAATAAGAATGGCAAATAACAATGCCAGACCATCCAGGCGAAAAGCAAATTCCAGGCCAATTGCAGGTATCCACGACCAGCTCTGAACTAAGGTTTCACCGGCAAACACTTTTCCCATAGAGGGCGCTAAAAAAGCCAGTGCTAATACAGTAACAGTAGCGGCAACCCAGGCTGATGCCAGGCGATTAAAAGAAGCCGCCCTGGCTGCAAAAATAGCGCCTACAAAAGGTAATAAAGCAATGATTGGCAAATTTGATGTTAACAGTGTCATTTTTTTATCTGTTGGTGAATTATTTTTGTAACTACTCAGCGAATTTCAATTTTTTACAGTTTATTAAAAAACATCCTGATTCTCCACAATCTACTTTATCCTCGTTACCACGCGGGAGCGTGGGAGAAAGAACGACCGTTATTTAGCAAACAAGGTTTCACGAGCGGTTTCCATCACTGCTGAAACAACAGGGTGTGTCACTCTGCGTTCAACAGATATGGCATAAAAATGCTCTTTTAACTCATCAACTCGACCAATCGCCATCACCTGATGCTGTCGTTCTACCTCTGCCTCAATGGCAGCAGGTGCAATAAATATCCCCGAGCCCTGCTGTCCAAAAGCCTTCATCAGTGCACTGTCATCAAATTCGGCAATCACACGTGGATGCAGGCGGTGTTTATCCAGCCACTGATCAATGCTGGAGCGTAACTGCGTACCACTGCAGGGCAACAGTAACGGTGCACCATCGAGGCACTGTGGAAAATCCTGTTTCAGTTTTGTTTTCAGTTTTTCAGTCGCAAAGAAACTGACTGCACACTCACCAAGTTTGTGGCTAAAACCCCGTGTGCTAACGGTAGACGGAATAGGACGGTCTGCCAGCACCAGATCAAGTCGGTGTACTGCCAGCTCAGCCAGCAATGTATCGAGACTCGCTTCCCGGCAAATCATGCGCACTGGCTCTGGCATCTGTAGTGCAGGCTGGAGAATACGATGAGCAATAGACTTGGGCAACACATCGACCACGCCAACCCGAAACAGCTGTGGACGACCCTCCGGCAGTTGATGAACAACTTCTTCCAGCTCACCACCGAGTGAGAATATTTCATCAGCGTAACTCAGTACCAGCCTTCCGGTCTCAGTAAGTTCGAGGTTGCGTCCAACCCGGGTAAACAACGCCACGCCAAGCTGATCTTCCAGCAGACTTAATTGTCCACTGATGGTTTGCGGGGTCAGATGCAGCCGCTCACTGGCACGAGCAACGCCGCCTTCCCTGGCCACCGCCCAGAAGTAACGCAGATGTTTATAATTGATCATGGCAATATTATTACTTCGTAAATAACGAACAATGCGACAAGTATAATCGACTTTTTTATCTGGTCAAGCACGCCTAATATAACACTCAGCGAAACCATAAATACATTACACAACAGAGGATTCTATGCAAATTGATATCCAGGCACGCCAATTTACCCTGACCGAAGCTTTACGCAGCCACGCTGAACGGAGGCTGCGTTTTGCCCTGACCTGTTGCGATGAACACATCCAGCGAATTGCTATCAAGCTATCAGACATTAATGGTCCACGAGGTGGCGCAGATAAGCGCTGCCACTTGCAGATAGTGTTAAACGGGTTGCCCGATGTTGTCATTGAAGACATCGAAGCTGACATGTATGTCGCCATAGATCGTGCAGTTGACCGCGCCGGACGATCCGTTGTGCGCAAAATTGAGCGTCAGCAAACCCTGCTCAGACAGAGCCGCCCGCTGATACCGGATGCACAATAGTCAGTTCAGTCCAATTATCAACAAACCAGATATGTCACCTAAATCCTGCAAGTACTCGCACTCTATATGCACGATCACTTGCAGGATTTAAGTGTCATATTTTTATAAATGCTATCAAATAACAGTTAAACTTAAAATCAGGAATTCACATGTACCGATAAAGTAATCATCGGTCTCATGAACAGCTCCATGATGGATGGCTTTGTTGCCGAAGTGATCAAAAAATCAGGCAACGATATGGAAGACATTATTGCCAGAACACTGGCAAAACTGAAATAAGAATAAGACTGAAAACGTTGGCTATTGGTGGCTACTCTTAATCAAGTAGCCACCAATAGTCAAATAAGAGGAAGTATAAGACATACTAACCATGAGGTATTTTATATGACCACCCTGACCACGCTTGACGAACTAAAACAGCACATCACCCTGCTAGCCAGTGTAGAAGAGTCTGATGCTCCCTTCATCAGTTGCTATCTTAACCTTGAAGATGGTGCAGATAGCTGGCGTGAAACACTGAACAAACGCGCACTTGTATTACGGCGAATTCTTAAAGGTGATGACCTTGAAGATTTCGAATACGCGCTGGACAAAATCGAAACCTGGCTTGCCAGCAATCTGCACCCCGAAACAAAAGGTGTCGCTATTTTTGTACGTGGCATTTTTGGCGGCGCTTTCATGCTACCAATACAAGTTGCCGCCCCTCTTCCCAACTGGATTGCGATCTATCCTACACCCAATATCTACCATCTGGTGGAACTCAAGGATAACTACGACCGTTACATCATTTTGCTCGCCATGCCGAACTACGCTCGCATTATAGAAGTTAATCTGGGCGCTGCCTCCACTGCGGCATGGCTCAACAATTCTGAGTTACGCCAGCGTGTTATGGCTGGCATGGGTTCAGAATGGAGCCGCCCTCACTATCAGGTAAATCGAACAAATCGTGGCGATAAATTTGTGCACGAACAAATTAACTTACTGAAAAAACTAATGAGTGCTGGCGGACATAGCCACCTTATCCTTGCTGGCGACCCTGAAATCAACCAACGAGTTCGTCGAGCCTTGCCCGATGATCTTGCTAAAAAACTGATCGATGTCATCCCTGCTGCCGAGCGCGACAATCAGGCTGATGTGGTAATGGCAACCCTGTCCAGCTTTATCGAACATGAAGAACAGGAGTCGCAAACCATTGCCGAACGCCTCATCGAGGGACTACGCAATCACAACCTGGCCGTCGTTGGTACAGCAAACACACTTGACGCACTACGCTGGGGCGAAGTGGATATACTGGTTATGGCCAGCAGCTATCAACCCGACCCTGGCTGGAGCTGCACACACTGCCAGGCTATCGGTACCGAAGTTCCCGAAACAGCTATCTGCCCACAGTGTGATCACTCTGAGGTACGACCTGTCGATATCAGGGAAGCACTGCTACGCCTCGCCGCTCAGCATGAATGTCCGGTAGAAGTCGTAGAACAGTCTGATGCATTAATGTCACTAGGCGGTATTGGTTGCCTGTTGCGCAGCCTCCTCAACACACAGGTTAATGAAAAAATGGTCGCGTCTGGCTAAAGCGCAGCTATGCTGACCAGGAGGCTTCCTATTCTCAGGCAGCCTCCTGGCGGTAACATCGAAGGACTCAAAACCTCGTAAATAACGAATGATGAAACAAGAATATTCGACTTTTCTTTCCAGTTAAACTCACTTAACATCCGCGCCACATAAAGTAGCATCCTCAAACAGGATATTCCATCTATATATCACAATCCAACGCTGCTTAGAATTAAGGGCATCTCTATTAATTCTGTTTGAGCAGATTTGTACTTGAGAGATCCAAGAACAAGGCAAAGATCGCAGCACACGTGGAACAATTTTGTATATAAACCGCAAGATTTTTAACGAAGTTATTGGGTTTCTCAAGTGCGAAGATGCCAATCATGAATTAATAGAGATGCCCTTAAGTACACTCGTAATTCATACCTCGTCATTAACACACAACCGGAGCAACAAGCATGACTATTCGATCCATCATTATTAGATTATCAGGACTTCTACTACTGGTAGCCTCCCTGTCAGCCTGCACCCAACCGCCTTACCACAATCTAAATAATAAACAACTAAAAGTCATGGTCGAACAAGGCACACCAATATATGACATACGCCGTTCAGAAGAATGGCGTGAAACCGGTGTCGTCGCAAGCAGCCAACTGCTCACCTTTGTCGATGCTGGCGGACGTGTGCTGCCAGATTTTATGAGCCGTTTCACCGCTGCTATCGATAAGAATGATCCGGTCATCCTGATCTGTCGCACGGGTAACCGCACTGGCACACTGGCGCGCCACCTGGTCGAACAAATGGGTTACACACAGGTGTATAATGTACGTAATGGCATCACTCACTGGATTGGAACGAATCGACCGGTAACACGCCTATAACACTATAAATATATAGATAGAAACAAAAATTATGAGTAACTCCCCAGATACAAATACACAGAAGTCGCCTGACCACAAACCACGACCAATGATTGACCTGCTGGTCAGCATTGTTATTCCCTCCGTCATCCTGATGAAATTCAGTGGCGATGATGCCCTTGGTGCAACCACCGCGCTGATCACCGCACTGGCTTTTCCGCTAAGCTGGGGTCTGTTCGAGCGGCTCAAGTACCGAAAAAATAATTTTATTGCATTGCTGGGTTTAATTAGCGTAGTACTTACCGGCGGCATTGGCCTGCTGGAACTGGACACACAGTGGCTAGCAATCAAAGAGGCTACTATCCCCGGTATCATTGGCATCGCAGTACTGGTTTCTACGCGCACTCGTTATCCGCTGATTAAAACCCTGCTCTATAGCCCGACAATTATGAATGTCGACAAAATCAAGCAGAAACTTGAAGAGCTCGGCAACACTATCGCCTTTGAAAACAGCCTGCTCAAAGCCACTTATCTGCTAAGCACTACCTTTTTCTTTTCCGCCACCATGAACTACATCCTCGCCCGGTGGATTGTCACCAGCCCGGCTGGCAGCACTGCTTTCAATGAAGAACTCGGACGACTGACGCTGCTCAGTTATCCAGTTATCGCCATCCCCTCGATGCTGATGATGATCGCTATCTTTTATTATCTATGGCGCACCATCCATGGCATGACCGGCCTTAAGCTGGAAGAGATAATCCACCATGAAGTAAAAGATGACAAGGTGTCCAGCTAAACCACCACGAACCAGCTCTTTATATTTTTCATGCCACTGCATAATATTTGGTTAGTACATGAATGCACAGGATAAAACAGGATTTTTTTATTTTATTTATCCTGTTTATCCTGTGCATCCATGTAAGTTGAATTTTTTATACATATTATTAATTATTGCATAAGTATTCGCAGTATGTGCTTTTGAAACACGCCGTATACGACCTACAAGGATGTAGGAAGTGTGGAAAATGCAGGAGCATAGGCTTGACGGTAGCATCCATGCTACCGTCAGTTTAAAAAGCACACACTGCAAATACTTATGCAACAATTAATATTCAGTACTTGTAGAGTGGAATACTGTGCGCAGCCATCCTTTTGGTTCGCCAGCCTGCAGGCAGGTAAACAGCACTTCCCTACCTGCAGCAGGCTGGCATGTTACACAATTAAAATGACAACAGAAAAAAAACACTACAACAACACATAAGCAGCCTTGTCTCAACATCCCTGTTCGAACGCACCATCATCGGCCTCATTCTGCTCAACGCACTCATTCTTGGACTGGAAACCAGTGCTACTCTGGTAGCAAGTTATGGTGAATGGTTTGAACTTGGTCACCAGCTGATTCTGCTAACGTTCATTATTGAAGCACTGCTTAAAATCAGCGCCGTTGCCCCGCGCTTAAAACTGTACTTTGGCAACGGCTGGAATTTATTCGACTTCAGCATCATTGTACTGTCGTTACTACCGGCCACTGGTGAACTGGCGATGATCGCCCGTCTCGCCCGTCTATTACGGGTATTGCGCCTAATCTCCACCATTCCAGAGTTACGCCTGATTGTCGCCACCCTGATGCGCAGCATCCCCAGCATGGGTAATATCATGCTACTGATGTCCATTATCTTCTATATCTATGCCATCGCCGGTTTTCACCTGTTTCATCAGCATGACCCGGCACACTGGGGCACGTTGGGTCTATCATTATTGAGCCTATTCCGCATTGTCACCCTGGAGGACTGGACGGATCTCATGTACACCGCCATGGAAGCACAACCTTTCGCCTGGATGTATTTCGTCAGCTTCGTGGTTATGGGCACCTTTGTCATCATCAACCTGTTTATAGCTGTGGTCATCAATAACCTTGAAGAAGCGAAAGCGGAGAGTCTGGCACAGCTTCAGCAACCCGTTTCACGTGATGAATTAATGAAGGAACTGGCAGAGACACAACAGGCATTAAGCAAACTACGCTCGCGCATGGAACGTATGGAGTAAATCAGTCCTACCGCTATGTGATAACCTGGAAACCAAAAAATAAATAACAGGGTATATCTCTATACGCTAGATTCATGGCATACTTGCTTTTTTAATGTAACGACTCTACTACCTAAATCCTGCAAATGATTGTGCATATAGAGTGTAAGATATTGATTTGTAGAGCATTTTTAATTCGAGCGGAATACTTATTGATATTCCCAAAGAATTAAAATTCGCTATATGAATCAATAGCTTGCGCTATATGTGTGCAAGCACTTGCAAGATTTAGGTTCTAATCATCAAAACATAGGGTAACTTCTCAGCTGCAATCTGATTAGTTACAAAAAGTATTGCTTATGAAGCTGGACAATACCGATATCGTCAAACAAAGCCTGAAACGGCATCACCTGTTCTCAAAGCTGACTGATTTACAACTAGACCGAATTTACCAGTACAGCCAAACTCTCAAATTAGATGAAGGTCAACTGCTGTTTAACCAGTCCGATAAAGTCAACTCTTTTTATATGATACTAAGCGGTAAAATCAAACTTTTTCGCATTTCCCCGGACGGTCAGGAAAAAATCATTGAAATCATAAAGACCGGTGAAGTCTTTGCCGAAGCTTTGATGTTTAGCAACCGGGAGAACTACCCGGTAAGTTCAGCAGCACTTACCGAAACCATCGTTATCAGCATAAATGCGAACAATTTTCATGAAATGCTGTGGGACTCAACAGCGACCTGTTTGCTTCTGCTCAGTAACATGAGCTTTCGATTAAGAAAAATGGTTAATGAAATTGATACCTTAACCTTGCATACTGGTACCTGCCGCGTTGCCTCTTATTTAATACAGGAAATGACCGAAGGAAAAAACAGTTTCAAACTGGATACCGCTAAAAATGTTATTGCAGCAAGGCTATCAGTCAAACCGGAAACCTTCTCGCGCATCATCAAAAGCCTGAAAAACCAGGGCATTTTAACCATTGATGGTAACTGCGTAACGATTCACGATATTGATGCTTTAAAACAGCATAGTCTGGTTTAAGCCCTGAGACTCAACCGAGATAACCTACGGGTTATTAATGTCATCTCGACCAAAGGGAGTGATCTTATTCTACTGCGACAACAGTGGCACACGGATGTGCCGTTTACGGATCTAAGGATGGAAAAGATCTCTCCCTTTGGTCGAGATGGCAGTGGTATCATACATTTCTCGTTCCCACACGGGAGCGTGGGAGAAAAACATTTAACCCAACAAATTATTCCAACATTTTTTGCTGTCGTTTATTAGCCACGCCAATACGTGTCACCTTACTTTTACTTTTCATCAATAATTCAAATGATGTTTTTTCAGCCGTACGCTGATAATCCGCACTCATGGTTTTAAATAATATAAGCTCATCTATATCACTTCTGTTTTTACTGTTTTCAAATATCAATATAAATAAACGTTGTAACGATATCTTCCAGGTGCTACCCGCTGTCTGATAAAGCCCGTCACTTAGTCGCATAAAATTCTCAAACGGTGAACCGTTTAAAATTAACGGCAGGGTGTTTTTAAACCGCCCTGAATTAGCAATCATATCCCAGTATCTGGCAAAACGATTAACCCGTTGCATGGTGTTAAAATCAACATCTCTTGTCTGTAAAATATTGTAGGGTGATTCCGGGTTATAACGTAACTTATATTTTTCATTGTGGCGATTTAACGGCACACCACGCAAACGTTTTAGGATGCCCAGTTGTATTTCATGTGGTTTTAAACTGACCAACTGGTCAAAACTTTTTGCAAAATTAGACAAGGTATCGGAAGGCAAACCAAAAATTAAATCTGCATGAATATAGGCATGTGAGCTTTCTCGTAACCAGCGCAAATTTTCACCGGTCTTTTCATTATTTTGCTTGCGACTGATGAGTGCCTGAATTTTTTCATCAAAGGTCTGCACGCCAATTTCAAATTGCAAAGCATGTTCTGGAAACTTTTTAATAACGTCTTTTAACTTGTCGGCCAGATTATCGGGCACAACTTCAAAATGCAGATATAAATTATCTGTCATGCGCTCCAGAAAAAACTCAAGAATAGCTATGCTAGTGCTGACTTTTAAATTAAAGGTACGATCAATAAATTTGAAATTACGTGCGCCACGTTGATACAAAACATCTATCTCTTGCAGAAACACACTTAATTCAAACGGTTTCGATGTTTTATCCAGTGAGGACAAACAAAACTCACACTTAAACGGACAACCACGGGAGGCTTCAACGTAGATCAGGCGATTTTTAATATCATCATCGCTGTAGTATTGATAGGGCAACTTCAATAAATCAAGCGGTATCTCATCACTTTGAATTTCTCGTACCAGCGGTTTATTGCCAGACAGAATCAACTGACTCAACTGTGCAAAACTTTTTTCAGCCGCACCCATAACGACATAATCAACAAGATCAGCAACCGCAGGTTTGTCAGGTAAATGGCTAACCTCAGGACCGCCAAGAATAATGATGGTTTCAGGCGATACCTGTTTTAATAACTTAACGGTTTTTT
>CAZALW010000049.1:0-14786 GCA_964485705.1 uncultured Thiotrichaceae bacterium | reverse complement strand
ACGAGCTGTTCTCGTGTGACTTGAGGTCAGACGTGTTGTCTTCCGATGTCGGGTATGATATGCTTGTACGGCTCGGGCGGTATGAGTGGTATGTCCGGAATGGGTGGCATGAGCGGTATGTCCGGCTATTTCAAAATCACCCCTCAGGGTCAGATATTTTTCTACCCTGCTACAGGGATGAGTGGTATGTCAGGAATGGGTGGCATGAGTGGCATGTCCGGAATGGGCGGAATGTCTGGCATGGGTGGCATGAGTGGCATGTCCGGAATGGACGGTATGTCAGGCATGAGTGGCTGGAAATAACTGGTAAGTTACATTGCCCTTTGGTGCAAGGATGCACCATTTTTTTATTCCATAATCTTCAGCAGGTTATTAATGGTTGTTTAATAGAGCGTTGTAATCGCCAGTTTCCATCGTTCTCTTAAGCATCCCGAGGTAAATAAAAAATGAAAAAAATGACTCTGTTATCGATGTTTTTATTGTTGTCGATTGCCGTGTTTTCGCAGGCGATAGCCGACAAAATGAATGCTGCTGATTACCACCGAGCGGTGTGGCATCCGATTCATTTTTCTCCGGATATTGATTCTGCTACTAATGAGCAGTGCCTTAGCTGTCATCAGGAAATTATTGAGCGTAATGTTTTGCCAAAAACAAAAGCCGGGGTGACAACGGATTCATTACAGGTCTGGTATCAAACACTGAGCGTTTATGGCGGTGTTCAGGAAACATTTCATCGGCGTCACCTGGAAACAGCTTTAGCCAAAAACCTGATGAATATGAAATGCACAACCTGTCATCAGGGGTGGAATCCGCGTGAAGCGGCATCCATTCCACCTGATGTTAACAATACACGTAATACCTTACGCAAACAGGTTAACCCTGAAATATGCCTGATGTGCCATGGTAACAGCCCGTACAAAATTATGGGTTTACCTTCTCCATGGACAGAGTCGAGAGATATGTTTCAGGATGATTGCCTGATTTGCCATGCAGCCATACGCACCACACGACACCAGGTTAATTTTCTTAATGCCGAAGCAATAGAAACAGCAGGCAAAGAAAATTCCGATGTTTGCTTTGGTTGTCATGGTGGACGTTCGTGGTATCGCATTACTAACCCTTACCCAAGACATGCATGGGATGGCATGGCAAAACAAATACCCGAGTGGGCTGAACACAGACCAACACAGTCCGAGCCTCGTTTCCAACTGAACCTACAACAGGTGAAGAAATGAATAAGTTTTTAGCAGGAAAAAAAGAAATGAATAAGTACTCACTGTTAGAAAATTTACAGTTTGAAAATTTGCGGAATCGTCTCAGCCTGTCACGTCGGTCTTTTTTGAAAACTACTGCAGCGGGGGCAGGGATTGTTGCTGCAGGCGGCTTGCTGGAAGTAAAAACAGGCAAACAGGCAAAAGCGTTTGCCTATGAACCTTATCCTACTGATGATGAACTGGAAACAGTGGTGACCAGCTGCGCCCATAACTGTGGTTCTCGCCATATGCTGGTCGCACACAAGTGGAAAGACGTCATTGTCAGGCTGTCAACGGATGATGGTAGTTACCAGAAAAATGGTCACTTTGGTAAAGACACTAATGAAGAACCGCAATTGCGTGCCTGCTTGCGTGGTCGCTCTTATCGTCAACGACTGTATTCAGCTGAACGTTTGTTGTACCCCATGATGCGCGTTGGTGAGCGCGGTGAGGGCAAGTTCAAGCGGGTATCCTGGGATGAAGCACTGAGTTATGTGACAAAGGAAATGGTGCGTATTAAAAATACTTACGGGCCTACCGCACTACTGGATCAAAGTTATGCGGGTGCTTCTTACGGTGTTTTGCACAAATCGGATCAAATTGAAGGTTTGCTGGGACGTTTTATGGGTATGTTTGGATGCCGCACCAACTCCTGGTCAGTGCCCTCCTATGAAGCCACCACCGCCAGCTCACGGTGGTCGTTCGGTACCATAAAAGATGGCAATGAAGACGACACCTATGCTGAATCAAAATTGATGATTATGTGGGGCTGGAACCCGGCTTACACTTTTCATGGCGGCAATACTTTTATGTATATGCGGATGGCCAAACAGCGTGGTTGTAAATTTGTTTTGATTGACCCGCAGTATACAGATTCTGCGGCAGCTTATGATGCCTGGTGGATTCCGATTAAACCCAACACTGATGCCGCCATGATGGCGGGCATGGCACATTATATCTTCACCAATAATCTACAGGATCAGGAATTTATTAATCAATTTTGCATGGGTATGGATGCGAACACCATGCCTGACTGGTCAGGGCAATCGGCAAATGGTCGGGAAAATTTTAAAGATTATATTATGGGAAAATATGACGGTGTCATAAAAAACCCGGAATGGGCTTCAAAAATTTGTGGCGTATCTGTAGCAGATATTATCAAGCTGGCCGATATGTATGCCACCACCAAACCCGCAGCCCTTAAAGCGAGCTGGGCGGCAGGGCGTAACTCTTATGGTGAGCAGTACAATCGCATGGCGGTTGCTTTGCAGGCGATGACCGGCAATATCGGCAAACTGGGAGGCTGCGCCGAAGGCGTCGGTAAAGCCTGGGATGCCCAGGCGATTGCCCACCCCTACGATCAGTATGCCAACATCTGGTTTCAGTCGATTAAATCTGATCGCTGGGCACATTGTGTCCTGAACTACCCCAATGTAAAACGTGAGGAAATAGGTCTGTGGCCGCGCCAGGATGCAACCGATGGCCAGATCCCCAACATTAAAGGTATCTTCTGGCAGGGCTCTGACTGGTTTAATCAGTTGACCAATATCAACAAAGAAATTAAAGCCATTAAAAAGCTGGAGCTGGTGGTGTGCATGGACTCAACCATTACGCCTTCGGGTTTATGGTCGGATATCCTGCTGCCTATCGCAACACATTTTGAGCGTCATGATGCGGCACTTCCCTGGTACAAAGGGCATTATTATATTCACCGACCTAAAGTGATTGAACCCATGGGAGAGTCTAAAACAGACTTCCAGGTGTTTACCGAACTGGCGTATCGTATTGGTGGTGATGTTTTTGGCAAGGCTTATAACCCGAAGGCAAATCGTGACTATTTTAAAACGAATGATCAGGTCGATGAGGCTTACCTTCGAGAATGGTGGCAAGGTCAGGTTATGGCTAACCAGAAAGTGGATATGAGCTGGGATGAATTCAAAAAAAGAGGGGTGTACAAGTTTAAGCTGGATCGACCTCATGTGGCGTTTCAGGATCAAATCGAAAAAGGCAAACCGTTTAAAACAGTCAGTGGAAAAATTGAGATTCTCAGTACTGAACTGGCCAATATCAGTGACTGGACTAAAACAAAATACGGCTATCACATTCCATCCATCCCCAAATGGATCGAACCTTTTGAATCGCTGAATTCACCCAAAACAAAAAAATGGCCGTTTCATCTTATATCGCCTCATCCGCGTCATCGTACCCATTCCATTTTTAATAATTGCGCCTGGTTACGTGAGACCTACGAGCAGGAAGTCACCATCAATGCCTCTGATGCCAGAAAGCTGGGCATTAAACCCGGTGACACAGTTGAACTATGGAATGACCGGGGCAAAGTGGTGGTGCCGGTTTATATTACTGAACGCTGCATGCCGGGCGTACTGGTGCTGTTTGAAGGCGTGTGGATGGAACTGGATGAAAATGGCATAGATCGAGCGGGCAATCCTGATTTTCTCACCCTGGACGAGCCCAGCCCAGCCGGTGCTTTTGCTTATAACACGGTGTTATGCAATATACAGAAAACCAGCCTGGAACACCGTCCCGGTTGGGACAAACTGGCGATATCACGTGCCCATGTGTTTCGGCGTGAACTATAACCGGTTAGGAGAAAACGGATGAAAGCATCTCAGAAAGCATTAAATAAACAGAAAGATTTACCCAAAATACGCGAAGCGGTAAAACGCGTAAAGCGCCAGACCTATACCCCGGTTAAACCGGAGATGCAATTAGGTTTTATTCATCACAATGTTGATTGTATTGGCTGCCGTGCCTGCGAAATTGCCTGTAAGGATAAGAATGGTCTGGCACCAGGGCCCCGGTTTCGACGGGTGCAGTACATCGAAGGCGGTATCTTCCCCGATGTTTTCGCTTATAAGGTCAATATGTCCTGTAATCATTGTGAACAGCCAGCATGTTTGCCGGTATGCCCGACGGGTGCTATTTTCAAACGCAAAAAGGACGGTATTGTTGATATCGATTCCTCTCTGTGCATTGGTTGTCGACGTTGTGAAGCGGCCTGTCCCTACGGTGCGCCACAGTTTGACCCGACGGACAATATAGTAAAAAAATGCAATATGTGTGTTGACGAAATTGATGCCGGACGCAAGCCCTACTGTGTTATGGCCTGCATGATGCGGGTGCTGGACATTGGTCCCATCGAAAAAATATGGGATGGCAGTCTGGAAACGGTGGCAATGGGTGGCAAAGATAAAGTCTCTCGTCAGGTAAAAAATATGGCCAATATTGAGCTGACCAAACCTTCAATAGGATTTGTTGCCCACAGTAAAGGAAAAATAAAATGAACAATAGTAGCCAGCTAACTTCAGATATGCCTGATTTACTAGTGCGCTTTCGCCAGCGTGTAGCCGAAGATTTAACACTGTTAGCAACGTTACACGATAATGAACCCGATGCTTCTTTAATAGAAGCACTTGTCGAGCTGGATTTTCCCGCTTGTTTGACATTGTTACCGACAACCGGGGCAGGCGTTGAAGCCCAGATATCGATGTACACAACGCTACTTGAAATAATGGCTTTATTGCAGAAAGAAAACCAGGTGCTGGATGAACTGGCGGCTGATTATGCCAGTATTTACCTTACTCACAGTATTTCGGCTTCACCGCAAGAGTCAGTCTGGCTGGATGAAGATAGCCTGATGTGTCAGACCAGCATGTTTCAGGTTCGCGCCTGGTTTGAATCTTATGAACTCGGTATAGAAAATTGGCGTATACGACCTGATGATCACCTGGTATACCAACTGCAATTTATGGCAGCACTGCTGAATTTAGATGACAACTTGCAAACGCTGGAAAAGCTGGCAACCTTCATGGATGAACATTTGTTACGCTGGCTGGGAAACTTTTCCGAACGGGTAATGAGCCGTTGTGAAACACGATATTTTGCAAGCACAGCTGCGATAACCGCTGTTTATTGTGAAAAGCTTCGTGACATACTGGCTGATATGCTGAATCAGGCTCGCCCTGATCGTGATGAAATAGAAGCACGCATGCGACCAAAACCTGCACCAGCAGAAGTTTCCGTCAGCTTTATGCCGGGGATGGGGCCTGTTGTTTAGACCTGTCGTGAAGTATTAACGCATTTAAAGAGGAAGTACAAATGAAGCTAATGTGCAGCAATTTATTAAAAAAAATTGTATTGATGACCACGGTTTTAATCTATCCAACGCTACTTATTGCGGATAATTTGACTGCCGGAAAAGCCGTTTATGATGGTAAAGGTGCCTGTGCAACATGCCATGGTGCAACCGGTGCTGGCGATGGTGTCGCTGCCGTTTCTTTTAATCCCAAACCCACCAATTTCACCACCGCCAATTATCGCCTGGATACTGATGGTGATGGTCAGCCTGGCAGCGACACTGATATTACCAATGCAATAAAAAATGGCACAGCTAAATACGGTGGTTCGACAGGCATGCCAGCTCGCGCTGATTTTTCGGCGGATGAGATCAAAAACCTGGTTGCTTATTTACGCTCATTAAAAAAATAAAGCGTAGCGGTGTAATTCAGGATAAATGCAGGAAGACAAATGCAGCGCTCAACAGGTCAATATTTGCTTGAAAGTATCCAGAATGAACTGCGCCTGCCAGAAATAGATGCCGATGCTTGCGTTTATTCGCAATTTGATCAATCAACCTGCCAGGCCTGTGTGCATAGTTGTCCTGTGCAGGCCTGGGTGCTTGGCGAAGAATCGCTGGGTTTGAATACCGATGCCTGTGACGGTTGTGGCCTGTGTGTTCCTTCCTGTCCAACGGGTGCGTTGTCTATTCAATACCCCTGGATAATCCGCCAGTCTGGTGATCATTCAATCGCTCTATTTGCCTGCGAGTTGAGTCCTGGCAAAATAAAAACGGATGTGCTTCCCTGTATTCATGTACTGGGATTACGCCAGCTTCTGCTGATGTATAACCATGGGATCAGATATTTATTGATAACCACAGCCGATTGTTCCAGTTGTAAACGCCAGCCGTCAATAGACATTAACCGGCGACTGGAACAGCTTAATGAACTGCTCGTAGAACGTGGTAAGCCGGTAATGAAGGTTATGCAGCGTTCCGTTCAGCTATGGCAAACTCTGTTTGAAACGGATGCAAATAACTCGCCTGCCATAAAAATTTCACGGCGTCATTTTCTACGTGGAAGCGTGCAAAAAGGGCAGCGTCAAAGCCTGGTTCAGGATCCACTTAATCTGGCTGAAAACCAAACCCTGCCGCCTGGTCAATTGTTACCGACAGCGTTAACGGTGGTAAAAAAAACAGAGTTACACTGGCCATGGTCTGTGCAACTGGATAAAAATAAATGCAATGGCTGTGATGCCTGTATCAACCTTTGTCCAACTGAGGCATTATTGTTTATTCCCGGCAACAACGATGCATTAGCAGAATACTGCATAAACCCCGCTAATTGTAATGGCTGTGGTATTTGTGAGGATATATGCGAAGTAAGCGCGGTTTCAGTAAGTCAATTTTCCACATGCCCGGATCAAACCATCAACCTGACAGAAAAAATCTGTTGCTCCTGTGGCAACAGCTTCCATTTACCTGATAAGCAAATTCAATCTGAAAAACCGCAATGCCGTATTTGTCAGCTGCACGATCATAGTAATAATTTATTTCAGGTGCTTTAAATCTGAGTCCTAATTCCTATAGGGCATCTCTTTTATTCGTGAACATGAATCTTGAGTTCAAAATACGCCATATTTTCGTTGCAAATCTTCGCAATAGCCCACTCACGTGCCCATGTTGATAAAATCGTACGCCTTAATCTGACATATTTTGAATCTCAATCTTTACATCCAGAATTAATAGAGATGTCCTTAATTATTATGTCTACATATATTATCTTCCTTAGTAGAAAAAACAGTTCGTAAAAAATGATAGATGTAGCTTATATATTCGACTTTTAGTAGACCGTATTCTCTGCTACTGTTGAGTTGAAACAAAAAATAATTGGTGTGAAAGGAGAGCGATATGCAACAATTCAAAAATATTCTTCTAATACTGAATGCTGAAGATCAGGAAACAGCAGCTTTCGATAAGGCGGTGTCGCTGGCCAGGCAAAATGGCGCACGGCTGACATTATTTTCGGTGTTGCAGGAGTCACCGGGTTATCAGGGCTACAGTGTTTCCGTTACCCGGCATCAGCTTAAATCGGCTATAACCGAACGCAGAGAATGGTTGCGAGGACTTACCTTAGGCTTGCCGAAGGGTGAAATTGAAGTGGTAATAAATGTCGTACAGGGTACGGCTTTCCTGGAAATTATTCGCCAGGTACTGCGTGAACAACACGATCTGGTCATTATTACTGCGGAGCAGAAAAACGGTCTTCGCGCACGTCTGTTTGGCACAACCTCTATGCACCTGATGCGAAAATGTCCCTGTCCGGTGTGGGTGGTTAAACAGTCACAGGCACAGTCATTTAGCCGTATTCTGGCAGCGGTTGATCCATCGGTGCATGATCCGGAACAGGACTCGCTTAATCCACTGATTTTACAACTGGCTGCGGATATGTCTCGTCAGGAAGCGGCAGAATTACATATCGTTCATGTATGGTATTTATTTGGTGAGCGTTATCAGCATAGCCGCGGGTTGAGTGAGGATGCTGAGGAGGCTAGAGAGCAAGCCAGGCTTCAGCATAAACAGAGCTTTGATACCCTGTTGAGTGAAGCTGGTGTCGCTGATGTGAAGCCACAACTGCACCTGTTAGAGGGCGACCCGGACGTACGCATATCCGAACTGGCGGCACAGCAGGATATCGACTTGCTGATTATGGGCACGGTCTGCCGCACCGGAATTGCCGGTTTTTTAATTGGTAGTACCGCAGAAGAGGTACTCAATCAGGTGGACTGTTCGGTGTTGACGCTCAAACCCGAGGGTTTTGTAACACCGGTTATACTCGAATAAAGCGGTGGCTGGTTTTTCTGGGCAGGGTGTTACGTTGCACGAGAAGTTAAGGCAACTGGCCGTTGAGGCGGGGGAATGTCCTCTGACGATGGGTGATGGTTTGCAGCGGATAGCAGCGGGGGTCAATGGTTACGGTATTCCTCTATTATTGTTGTCGCTGCCCGGTGCGCTGCCAATGCCTGCTGTCGGGCTGAATACCCCGCTAGGCGTAGTTGTTATGCTGCTTGGGCTGCAAATGTTTATTGGCAGACGGACTGTGTGGTTGCCACGCTGGTTTACCCAAATCCGCCTGCGCCCTGACTGGAGTCAGCGAGCTGCCCGTGTTGGCGAACGCTTTTTGCCCAGGCTCGAACGTTTCGTCAAACCCCGTATGCACTGGATGAGGTGTTACCCCGGTGTTTCTTTACTGGGGCTGATTGTGGTTTTACTGGGCTTTCTAATGTTGCTGCCGATTCCCGGAACCAATACGATCCCGGCTATCGTCCTGCTTGTTTTGAGTTTTGCTCTGATCGAAAGTGATGGTCTGCTGACGCTACTAGCTGCATTGGCGGCTCTGGTTCTTGCCGTGTTGTACGCAGAAGCCATTTATTTGCTGATAACGTGGCTAGCGGGATAAGTAGCTTTTCAATAAGTCATGGCAGTATATGGTTGTGAGACTGTCGGTAGCAGGGATGCTACCGTCAAGCCTACAGGGATGTATTCACGGCGTGTCTCAAAACCATATACTGCCATGACTTATTGAGCAGTTACGCGGGATAATACGTAATAGTTTGATATCTCAGAATATTTGAAAGAGCCGATACATTTGTAAGAAAAGTAAATATGACAGAAAAGACCGAACAAAATGTAGAAAAAGTGACTGAGGGCACAGCAGAATCCCTGCTTGAGCAAGTGCGCCAGTTGGCTATAGAGCTGCATCCGAAGAGCAGTCGCTCCCATCGCATGACGCTGGACAGTGCGCTGGATCGTGAACTGGGTTTCGACAGTTTGTCGCGAGTGGAGCTGTTACTACGACTGGAGCGTACTTACGGCATCAGTTTGTCCGAACAGTTGCTGGCCACCGCCGAAACCCCGCGTGATTTATGGCGGGCGGTGCAGGCTGCTAATGTTACCGGTCGTCCACAGCCAGCAGTACATGTTCGCGCAGCACCGTTGGACGAGCTGGCTGAAATGCCATACATGGCACAGACCTTGCCGGAAATGCTTGACTGGCATGTGCAACATCATGCACAACGTCCACATGTCTATCTGTATGGTGAGAACGATGAAGTTGAGACCATTACCTATGCCATGCTCAACGATGGCGCACGCGCGATGGCGGCAGGTTTGCAGCAGCGGGGTCTGTTGCCCGGTCAGAGCGTGGCCATCATGTTGCCGACCAGTCGTGACTACCTGTTCAGCTTTTTTGGTATCCTGCTGGCCGGTGGTATTCCGGTTCCTATATACCCACCATTACGCCCATCACAGATTGAAGATCATCTACGTCGTCATGCGAAAATACTCGACAATGCCGAGACTTTTATACTAATTACCGTAAGCCAGGGGCAGCGAGTAGGCAAGTTATTGCGGGGACAGGTAAATAGCCTGCGTGAGGTAGTGACCCCGGAGCAGCTGGCGGCCAGTACGGGCAGTTTGAACAGTCCGCCAATCGGCGCTCAGGATATCGCTTTCCTGCAATATACCTCGGGCAGCACCGGGCAGCCCAAGGGCGTTATTCTGACCCACGCTGATTTACTGGCTAACATCCGCGCCATGGGTGAAGCCGTGCAAGTGGACTCCACGGATGTTTTCATCAGCTGGTTGCCTCTATACCACGACATGGGACTAATTGGTGCCTGGTTAGGCAGTCTGTATCATGGTATGTCGCTGGTATTGATGTCACCGTTGGCTTTTCTAACACGCCCGTCGCGCTGGTTGTGGACGATTCATAAACACCGCGGCACGTTGATTGCAGCGCCCAACTTTGCCTATGAGCTGTGTCTAAGCAAGGTAGCAGATGGTGACATCGAAGGTCTGGATCTGGCTAGTTTGCGGATGGCATTTAACGGAGCCGAGCCCGTCAGCCCTAATACCATACGCCGCTTTAGTGAGCGTTTTTCCCCTTATGGTTTCCGTGAGCAGGTGATGGCGCCGGTATTTGGACTGGCCGAGTGTGCGGTGGGTCTGGCTTTCCCGCCGCCGGGTCGAGGCCCTGTTATTGAACGTATTGAACGTGAAACTTTTATCACCCGTGGCAAAGCCATACGGGTGTCTGATGAGATTCAGAATGCCGCTCAAGATGATGCTGACAAAGCTGTGCTGGAATTCGTCGCCTGTGGCCAACCACTGCCCGGCTACCAGATTCGTATAGTAGATGAAGCGGGTCGTGAATTGCCTGAACGCGAGCAGGGGCGACTGGAATTTCAGGGTCCCTCAGCGACCAGTGGGTATTTGCATAACCCTGAAGCCACGCAGCGACTGTTTGATGGCGACTGGCTGGACTCCGGTGATTTAGCCTATATAGCCGAGGGTGATGTCTTTCTGACCGGACGGGTCAAAGATATCATCATTCGTGGCGGGCGCAATATTTACCCGCATGAGCTGGAGGAGGCGGTAGGTGATGTTGACGGCATCCGCAAGGGCTGTGTGGCAGTATTTGGCAGTACCGATCACACCAGCGGCACCGAGCGGCTGATTGTTGTTGCCGAAACTCGTGAACAGGATGAGGAGATGAAGCAGGAGCTACAGGCTCAGATTCTGGCAGTGGCCACCGATCTACTGGCTTTGCCACCCGATGAAGTGGTGCTGGCTGTGCCACATACAGTGCTGAAAACCTCCAGCGGAAAAATTCGTCGCAGTGCCGTAAGTGAGCTATTTGAAAGCCAGCGGCTCGACCACAAACCACGTGCCGTCTGGTGGCAGGTGGTGCGTCTGGCTGTGTCATCATTGCGGCCACGCCTGCACAATCTACGGCGACGCTCACTGGATACCGCTTATGCTGTTTATGCCCATTTAATTTTCTGGTTACTGGCACCCCCGGTCTGGCTACTGATCGCTTTATTGCCGCGAGCCTCATGGCGTTGGTCGGTGATGCGTCACGCATCAAGGTTGTTATTTCGTCTTATCCGCACCAGCATATCGGTAGAAGGTCTGGAACATCTGCCACAGGGGCAAACCTGTGTGATTGTCAGTAATCATGCCTGTTATTTTGATGGCGTGATGCTGGTGGCTATTCTGCCTGTCGATTTTGCTTTTGTTGCCAAATCAGAACTGGAGCAGCAGTTTGTTCCAAGCCTGTTTCTACGCCGCATTGGTGCCCTGTTTGTTGAACGCTTCGATAAGCAACGCGGTGTGGCCGATGCCCGGCGCACCATGCAGACGGTTCAGGCGGGGCGTTCATTAATGCTTTTCCCCGAGGGTACCTTTACCCGTATGCCGGGTTTGTTGCCCTTTCATATGGGGGCTTTTGTTTCTGCGGCTGAGGCAGGGGTACCGTTGGTGCCGGTGACGATTCGTGGTTCTCGATCGTTGCTTCGTGCCGGTTCTTTGTTTCCGCGCCGGGGCGCTGTACGTATCATCGTTTCACCACCCATTCTGCCACAAGGGTCGGACTGGAAAGCGGCAATGAAACTGCGTGATGCCGCTCGAGCTGAATTGTTAAGCCACCTGGGAGAGCCGGATCTGGCGCAGGAAAAATCACCGGTGTGAAAGACAATGAAAAATGAAAAGTGAAAAGTGAAAAATAAAGAACAAAAACAGGTGAGCTTCGCTCAAATAAAAAGTGAGCTACTGAGCGAAGCTCAATGGCTTTTGACCTTAAATTTTTCACTTTTCACTTTTCATTTTTCATTGTTTTTTAAAGTTTATGGAGAATAAACAAACAAGCGAAACCAAACACGCTCTCAACTCGATAGCATCTGCCAGTCGCCGAGAAAAACTAGCGTGGGCGATGTACGATTTTGCCAATTCTGGCTATACCACAGTGGTGTTGACTACCATTTTCAGCGCCTATTTCGTGGCAGTGGTCGCGGGTGAGCTTAGCTCAGGTACCGCAACCTTGTTATGGTCACTGGCAATAGGCTGTGCCAATGTGATTGTGTTGATAAGCGCTCCCTTTGTAGGCGCTATCGCTGATCATCGGGCAGCGAAAAAACGTTTCCTGTTGTTTACCACAGTCGGTTGCACGCTGGCGACCGCCTTGCTTGCTCTGGTGGGTTCAGGTGACATCGCACTTGGCATGATGCTGGTCATTGTTTCCGCTATCATGTTTTCCAGTGGCGAGAATCTCATTTCAGCTTTTTTGCCGGAGATTGTACCGGTTCACAAGATGGGGCGTATGTCCGGTTATGGCTGGGGTCTGGGTTATTTTGGTGGGCTACTAACACTTGGACTTTGTCTGAGTTATATCACCTGGGCGCAGCAACAGGGGCAGGTCGAGCAGCAGATTGTGCCGGTAACCATGTTGATTACCGCCGTTATATTCGTGCTGGCGGCGACTCCTACCTTTATCTGGTTGCGAGAGCGAGCCACACCGAGTCCGCTGAGTACTGGCATCTCATATTTTGCAGCAGCTGTGCAGCGAATCCGGCACACCCTGGCGGAAGCCTCGCGCCTGCCCGATCTGTTTCGGTTTCTGCTAGCCATGGTGGTTTATCAGTCGGGAGTGGCAACCGTAGTTGTCTTAAGTGCGATATATGCCAGTGAAGTGATGGGTTTTGATACCAAAGAGCTGGTGGTATTGATTATGGTGGTCAATGTAACCGCCGCCGTGGGTGCATTATTATTTGGTTATATACAGGACAAACTAGGTTCAGTACCAACGCTAAGTTTTACTCTGCTAATCTGGAGTTTGGCTATTTTTATTATGGCCATTGCCGATGAGCGTACAGATGTCTGGTTGGCGGGTAATTTAATTGGTTTGGCTCTGGGAGCCAGTCAGTCGGTGGGTCGCGCCCTGATGGGACAGCTCACACCAATGACACGCTCTGCCGAATTTTTTGGTCTGTGGGGCATGGCGAACAGGCTGGCGGCCATTGTGGGTCCGTTGAGTTATGGTTTGATAACTTATTTGAGTGATGGCAATCATCGCATGGCAATTTTGAGTACACTGTTGTTTTTTATCGTCGGGCTAGCTTTGTTGCTGCGGGTAAATGAGAAACGGGGCAGGGTAGCTGCATTTAAGTCGTAAGTCAAAAGACTGATGACTGATGGGGGAAAAAATGAATGAACAACTAATAACCATAAAAAATATGTTGCTTGGTTTGACGACCAGCCCTTATTTGTTAGCCGTAGTGGTACTGGTGGTCAGTTGGCTGGCTTATTTGTTTGCCAGTCGAATTATCCTGGCATCACTGAGCAAGCTGTTTAAACACACGGCAACACATCTGGACGATGTTTTTATCGAGCAGGGCGTGTTTAAACGCCTGGCTTATATTGTGCCGTTACTGGTTATTTATCTGCTTGCAGACCTGTTTCCTGAATACAGTGATTTTATCAGACGATGGTTGTCCGCCTTGCTGGTTGTGGTTTTGATTCTGGTGGTCAATGCTTTTCTGGGTGCAGTCAGTGTCATTTATAGACAAAGTAAATTTTCTCAAATATTGAATATTAAAAGTTATGTACAGATAAGCAAACTTATATTAAATATTCTGGGTGGTATTATTGTTATTTCTATTGTGATTGATAAATCACCGGTTTATTTGCTCAGTGGTCTTGGTGCCTTAACCGCTGTTCTGCTGTTAATTTTTAAAGATACTATTTTATCGTTTGTCGCCAGTATTCAGATACATTCAAATAATTTGTTCAAAATAGGTGACTGGCTCGAAGTACCACAATTCGGTGCAGACGGCGATGTCATTGATATTGCGTTACATACTGTAAAAATTCAAAACTGGGACAAAACGATTTCGATCATTCCTTCGCACAAACTCATTGATTCCTCGTTCAAGAACTGGCGGGGGATGTCAGAAAGTGGTGGTCGTCGCATCAAACGTTCCATTTATATCGACCAGACAAGTATTCGATTTTGCGATGAGAAGATGGTCGAAAAATTCAGAACATTTGAACTGCTAAAACCCTATCTTGAATCGAAAATAGCAGAAATTGACAGTTCAAATACCGATAAAAAAGTCAACATGCAGACGCTGGTGAATGGCCGCCGTCTGACCAATATTGGTACATTTCGAGCGTATATTGAAGCCTATTTAAAGAGCCATGCCATGATCCACCAGAAACTTACCTTCCTGGTACGGCAACTGGCACCCAGTGAAAAAGGCATAGCAATAGAGATTTATGTCTTTACCAATATTACAGACTGGGTTGCCTATGAAGCCATCCAGGCAGATATTTTTGATCACCTGCTAGCAGTGCTGGTTGAATTTGAGTTACAGGTTTTCCAGAACCCTACTGGTAAGAATTTTGAGCAGTTGGGGCATGGTTAAACCTTAAAAAAGCAGTTGAACCTACTGCGAACGTCTAATGTACTGAATCTTAAAATTTTTTCCCAACCTTTTGACTTCATCCGTAGAGTGACTACGAATAAAACCAAAAGATCGGAAAAAAACCTTAATCTTCAGCACCTTAGTCATTCTCGCTACGATTCAACTGCTTTTTTAAGGTTAAACGTTATTTAG
>CAZALW010000048.1:0-14926 GCA_964485705.1 uncultured Thiotrichaceae bacterium | reverse complement strand
TTTAAATATGTTACCAGTTATAGGTTTTAAGTTGTAGGTTTGACATATTTGCCACATTCTGTGGTGATAATGTTTTTACTTAAAACTTACAACCTACAACTTAAAACCCCATTACGACTTAATCAACGTCCCCACGCCTTCATCCGTTAACAACTCAAGCAACACCGCATGTTCCACCCGACCGTCAATAATATGTGATGTTTTCACTCCGGAGTTAACTGCATCCAGTGCGCAAGTTACTTTTGGCAACATGCCGCCAGCGATAGTGCCATCAGCAATCAGTTTTTTAATTTTTTTACTATTGAGTCCAGTTAGAATGTTTTGCTGTTTATCCAGGATGCCGGCTGTATTAGTCAATAATAATAATTTTTCAGCACCTAATACCGAGGCCATCTTGCCGGCAACCAGATCAGCATTGATATTATAGGATATGGCATCATGACCAACACCGATAGGCGCAATCACCGGGATAAAATTACCTTCGTCCAGTGTGTTGACGATGGATGGATCGATAGTAGTAACCTCACCAACATGGCCAAGATCAATAATTTCAGTTGCCTGCAATTCCGCTGACTCAAGATCGGTTGCTTCACGTGTCATTTCCATTTTTTTAGCACGAATCATAGAGCCATCTTTTCCAGTTAGACCTACTGCCTGGCCACCGTTATGATTAATCAGGTTAACGATACTTTTGTTAACCAGACCACCTAATACCATCTCAACCACATCCATGGTCTCACTGTCAGTCACCCGCATGCCATCGATGAATTTTGACTCTTTGCCAATTTTTTTCAGCAGCTCACCTATTTGTGGGCCTCCGCCATGTACCACCACCGGATTTACCCCAACCTGTTTTAATAAAACAATGTCACGCGCAAAGCTGTTTTTTAATTTTTCGTCAGTCATCGCATTACCACCAAATTTGATGACTATGGTTTTTTTGTTCAGACGTTGTAAATAAGGCAATGCCTCAGATAAAACGCTGGCAATGCTGGTGGCGGATGTTTTGTCCACTGTAATCCTCAATAAATAGCTATTTAGATGGGTTATTGTGCCGGTAAGGCACTTAAAAAGGCAAACGCAAGCTGTTGTCTATCGCCAATAACTGTTCGCGAAAAGTATTCTGAATATCATTTAAAGTATCTTCATCGTTGGCTTCAAAACGTAACACCAGGCATGGCGTGGTATTTGAAGGGCGAACCAGACCCCAGCCCTGGGCATAATTAACCCGTATACCATCAATAGTGATAATTTCTGCATTTTCAAAACGGGCTTTATCGATAAACTTATCCATAAATTTATAATGCTCGCCTTCTGCAAAATCAATCTGTAATTCAGGGGTGTTAAAACTGTCAGGCAAGGCGTTGAATATTTCAGCACTGCTTTGGTTTTGCTGGCTGACAATTTCCAGCATACGAGCCGCGCCATATAAGCCATCATCAAAACCAAACCAGCGCTCTTTAAAGAAAATATGTCCGCTCATTTCGCCAGCCAGTTCGGCACCGGTTTCTTTCATTTTTGCCTTGATGAAGGAATGCCCGGTTTTCCACATTAGCGGTTTGCCGCCAAGGTTTTTAATATAGGCTTCCAGATTAGAGGTCGATTTTATGTCATAAATTATTAACGCACCGGGTTTGCGTTTGAGCACATCGGTAGCGTACAGCATCATCTGGCGGTCGGCCCATAATATGTTTTGTTTGTTATCCAATATGCCAACGCGATCACCATCACCATCAAACGCCAGACCAATGTCCAGAGCATTTTGTTTTATCGTATTTTGCAGGTCAATCAGGTTTTCCGGTTTAGATGGGTCGGGGTGGTGATTGGGAAAGTTGCCGTTTACATCACAAAAAAGTTCAGTTACTTTGCAGCCTAAACGAGTGAATAATTCAGTCGCCAGCACCCCGGCAACACCATTGCCACAATCAACAGCAATGTTTAAGGGTTTCTCTAGTTTAATGTCGTTAACGATGGTATCGAGGTAGTCCGGGACAACATCTTTTTCGATGTATGTACCTTCGCCACTGTTTAGCCTGTTTTCTATTATCATCTGATACAGCGACTTAATGCCATCACCATACAAAGTATTGCCGGCAATTAACATTTTTAAACCGTTATATTGTGGCGGGTTATGACTACCTGTCACCATGATGCCGGTACCGGTTTTCAATTTATGTGTGGCATAATAAAGTACAGGTGTTGGCACCATGCCAATATCAATGACATCACAACCACCAATACGTAAACCCTGACTTAGCCGTTGCGCCAGCTCCGGGCTGGAAAGGCGACCATCACGAGCAATCACCACCGTTTTCTGATTTTGTGACAAAGCTTCGCTAGCAAATGCCTGCCCGATTTGCTGCACAGCATCAGGCGTTAATGCGGTTTTTACTACGCCGCGAATATCGTAAGCGCGAAAAATATCTTGTGTAATTGTCATGGTAATTTTTGTATTTAAAGTTTATGTGTAATGTAGTCTAGTTATTAATGAATATTTGTGTGAGATTTGGCTTTATGTTGTTTTGCGATCAGGGTGATTAACTGTTTAGCCAGTTGCGATTTGCTTGCCACATCAAAATGTTGCTCACTATCAGCAGAATGCTGGTGAGACCATAAAACGTAAAGTGCATTGTATTCACTATTGAAGCCGGTATTATAGTCAATTCCCATTGCTTGCGAGCCAGAAGTACTGACATCGTTTGCCACAATCATATCCAGGTTTTTTTGAATTAATTTATTTTTTGCATTGTTGATAATATTTTCTGTTTCAGCAGCAAAACCCACAACATACGAGGGACGTGTTTTATGATTAGCAACCATGGAAATAATGTCCTGATTTTTAATTAACGGCAATGTCAACGTGTCCTGGGTTTTTTTAATTTTCTGTGTGGCAACTTTTGCAACACGATAGTCTGCAACTGCCGCTGCTGAAATATAAATATCACAGTTTTGCATCGTCGCTAATACCGCCTGTTGCATTTCCTCAGCGGATTCAACCGTGACAAAGTTTAATGACTCCGGCTGTGCTAAGTGACAGGGCCCGCTAATTAAAGTCACATTGGCACCCGCTTCATGTGCCGCCCCGGCAATGGCATAACCCATGCGCCCGGAACTGCGGTTACCAATAAAACGTACCGGGTCGATGGCCTCAAAAGTTGGCCCGGCGGTAATCACCAGGTTTAATCCCTGTAACTCACCGGATTTGAAACATTGTTCAATCGAGGCTAGCATGTCGCTCACTTCCAGCAGTCGACCTTCACCAGTTTCACCGCACGCCTGTGTTCCTGTCGCTGGACCAAATTGCAACCAGTGCTTATCAACAAGGGTTTTGCAGTTTTTCTGTGTGCTTAAATCCTGCCACATTACCCGGTTCATCGCCGGCGCAAAACATTTGATGGCTTCACTGGCAAGGCAGAGTGTGGTGAGCAAATTATCCGCACGCCCCTGCGCCAGTTTGGCAATGGTGTTGGCACTGGCCGGAGCGATAATGATGGCATCTGCCCAGCGTGCCAGCTCGATGTGTAACATGCCGTTGCTTGCGTTGTTTTCATTATCCAAGGGATCAACATCTGCGTGATCAAAATAAACGGAATGACCGGATAAGGCCTGAAAGGTTAACGGAGTAACAAATTCAGTGGCCGCACTCGTCATCACTATACGCACATCAGCACCCGTCTCTTTAAGGCGACGGGTTAAATCGGCACCTTTGTAAGCGGCAATGCCACCGGTAATACCGATAACGATATGTTTGTTATTTAAGCTACTCATTTCATCATTTTATCAGAAGCCGTTATGGCTATGTGGATTTGCACTGATGGCTGGATACGGCTAATATCCGAGCATATAAGGAATCAATACAACAAGGAAGACACATGACTATATCTCAATGGCCATTGGCTGAAAGGCCGCGCGAAAAACTACTCGACAAAGGTGCAGAAGCACTGTCTGATGCCGAATTACTGGCAATATTTTTAAGAACCGGCTGCAAAGGTGTTACCGCTGTGGATTTGGCGCGGCAACTGCTGGATAATTTCGGCGGTTTAAAGCCCATGTTGCAGGCAAGTCAGAGCGAATTTTGTCAGCATCATGGGCTGGGCAATGCCAAATATGCACAATTGCAGGCGGTGATGGAAATGGCAAAACGTCATTTGCTTGAAACCTTATCGCGTGGTGATGCCTTATGTAGCCCCGCACAAACCCGCCAGTATTTAAGCGCACAGCTGGCCAGTTATCCGCATGAAGTTTTTGCCTGCCTGTTTCTGGACAACCGTAATCGCGTTATCACTTTTGAAAAAATGTTTTACGGCACAATCGATGGCGCCAGCGTTTATCCGCGTGAAGTGGTTCGCATGGCATTAAAAAAGAATGCCGCTGCGGTTATTTTTGCGCATAACCACCCGTCAGGTGTGGCAGAACCCAGTCGTGCCGATGAGCAGATAACGCAACGTCTGAAAGAAGCATTAGCACTGGTTGATGTCCGTGTGCTGGATCACTTTGTGATTGGCGACGAAGTGGTGTCATTTGCTGAGCGGGGCTTGTTATAAAAACTAATTACGAATTACTAATTACTAATTACTAATTAGGGTTTACGTGAATGTGGAAGGGGAGGAGTTAATAAAATGCTTGCAAAAAGTGATGCTGTTAGCAAAAATCACCAGCAAACCCAAAACCACCAAATTCGTAATTCGTAATTAGTAATTAGTAATTAGTAATTAGCGCCTTATATTGCTGCGCTTTAAGCCGTGGACCAAACTGACTTACAATTTGAGAAGACGCTTTGCTGGCAAGGTTTCCCGCCTGCTCAAAGCTTAGACCGTGAGTTAAACCATACATAAAAGCACCGGCAAACAGATCACCTGCACCATTGGTGTCAACCGCCTTAACCGGGTGAGCGTTAATATGGATTAAATTTTCACCATCATAAACCACTGCGCCTTTTGCGCCCAATGTGATAGCAAACGTTTTCGCAAAGGTTTTGATGCTGGCTGTGGCTTCATCAATAGACGCTTTCTGAGTGTAACTCAGTGCTTCTGCTTCATTACAAAAAAGCAGATCAATACCATCACCAATGGTTTCGGTAAAACCTTGACGAAAATGTTCCACCACGAAAGGGTCTGAAAACGTCAGCGCGGTTTTAACATTGTTGGCCTGGGCTATTTTTCTGGCTGCAATATTAGCGGCTTTGCCTGTTTCAGAGGTGGTGAGATAACCTTCCAGATAACAAAAGGTAGAATTTTTTATCGCTTCATCATTGACTTCGTAAGGTGACAACTCGGATGAAACACCCAGGAAAGTGTGCATTGTACGCTCGGCATCGGGCGTGACCATCACCAGACATTTGCCGGTTATGCCGCCTTTGTGTTTGCCATCCATGTTGCAGGCAACACCGGCAGCTTTTAGGTCATCAAGATAAAAGTGCCCCAACTCATCATCAGCCACTTTACAGGAATAATAAGACGAACCACCCATTGAGCTAACTGCAATCAAGGTATTGGCAGCAGAACCACCACTGGCTTTGTTGCCTTCAAAAAAGTCGAGTTGTTCAATAAGTTCATGCTGCTGGTTTTCATCAACCAGCGTCATTACACCTTTATCTATATTATTGTCATGCAGAAACTGGTCATTAATTTCAAACTCCATATCAACCAGCGCATTGCCCAGACCGTACACATCATAACCACTCATTGTTTTACCTACCTGGTATTTTTAAAATGGAGTGAATATTAGCGGTTGTTCGCCAATATGTCAGGTGATTGTGTAATATAGAGTAGGGATTTTGATAAAATCAATGTGACCACTCAGTTACTACGTGCACTCTTACTCGCTGAGTAGTTTCAAAAAAACACATCAATGACTAACTCATTACTGGATATATGGAAACAATAACCCTGCCATACTGGATATTTATCGTGCTGGTCGCATTCGCCGCCATCATGGTGCTGGACAGGATTTTATTGCCCGGTATGCGCTGGTATTTAAAACGACGGGTCAATCGTGTCATTGAGGAAATCAATACGCGACTCGATATTGAAATACGCCCCTTTCAGTTTACCCGCCGGCAGGCATTAATAGACCAGCTTGTTTTTGACGAAAAAGTCATTGATGCCATTAAGCAGTATGCCGATGAGCACAACATGCCTCATGCCATTGCGCAACAAAATGCACATAAATATGCGGCTGAGATTATTCCCGCCTTTAATGCCTATATTTATTTTCGCCTTGGTTACTGGCTGGCAAAAAAACTGGCTCGACTGGTATATCGGGTCCGCGTTGGTTTTTATGATAAAAATAAAATCAGCGAAAGCGATACCAATGCCAGTGTTGTGTTTGTAATGAATCATCGTAGCAACATGGATTATGTTCTGGTGTCATTTTTAGTAGCAGAAAAAACCACGCTATCCTATGCGGTAGGTGAATGGGCCAAAATCTGGCCATTACAAACATTAATCAAAGCCATGGGCGCATTTTTTGTGCGTCGCAACTCCGGCAATAATTTATACCGAAAAGTGCTTGAACGATATGTCAACATGTCAACCCGTGCAGGGGTATGCCAGGCGGTTTTTCTTGAAGGTGGTTTAACCAAAGATGGTGCTTTACGTGACCCACGCCTGGGTTTTCTTGATTATATGCTGCGCGATTTTCATCCGCATAATGACCGCGATATTGTATTTATTCCGGTAGGCATAAATTATGACCGTGTCATAGAAGATAGAAGCCTTATTCGTCGTTTAGATAAAAGCGCCAAAAACAGAAGTCTCTGGTTTGTCATTAAAACCACCATCAGCTTTATTTTTAAAAACGCCATGTTATCAAGAAAAAACCGTTGGCGGCGTTTTGGTTATGCCAGCGTGAATTTTGGCGAGCCCGTCTCGGCTAAAAAGTTCTGTGAAACAAATCGTGTTGATTTTAGTGCGCTGGATAAAGAAGACAGGTTTGCCTGTGTCGAGTCGCTGGCAAACTCTATTATGAAAAAAATTGCTCAGGTAGTACCAGTCGTCCCGGTGGCATTAATGAGTGAAATATTAATCAAAAATAAAACATTATGGAGTAGTGAGCTGGAACTTAAAACAAAGTGTTCAGAACGCATCGAACAGCTTAAAGTAGAGGGTGCGCCCATTGATATTTCTTCCAGCGCACTTGAAAGCGTACTCGGTTCTGCACTAGCTGCGCTAACAGGCCGTGGCCTGGTTGAAGAAAAGGATAATTTATATCAAATGAAAGAATCAGAGTTTGATCTATTAAATTATTATGCGAACTCTATTGCCCATTGGCAGTAAAGTTCGCATGAAATTTTCATCTGCTGTTATGACTGTTTGGTTAACGTGGCAGCAACGATTAGCGTCTTAATCAGCCTTTTCAGTAGCCAGTTCAGCTTCGGTTTTAACGCCAAACTTTTTCATCAACCATGCTGGAGGGCAGAAACCGGTAAAAGAACTTTGGAAGCAGTTAAAGCCAATAAACAGGGTAAACCAGGTCCAAAGAGGGTTATGATATAAAGCGAGTAATGATGTAATCATCACCATGGTTCCGCCAAAAGCAAAAAGAGTGCGTTCCACTGACATGAGTGCCTCGTAAATGTTGTATTATTAAAGTGTGTGTAATTATAACGTAAGTTGCGTGATGCTCGCTATTTTTTGTATTCAGGCCTCTAATTCCTTCATAGCATGATGGTGTCACAGACTGCTACACTGCGCTTTTTTTACATATTACTTATTTATATCCTGATTTTTTGGTTCCACCACATTAACTGGAGACAAATTTTCTGTTTCTCCATATTCGATCTTTGTATTTTTTATCGCGCCCGGCTCAAGCGATAAAACATGCCTTTTACCAAAAAGCAATATTTTCACTTCCGGGTCTACCGCATCGTCAGCTCTGATTTTATTCTGTTGATTATTTAGTGTTTTTACGTGCATTTCCGGATTATTAAAATCAACTTTATAAGTTTTTGTTTTCTTTTGAGGGTGATTGTCTGCAATGACGTTACTAGCAAAAAGTAACATTGTTGCTATGAGCAGAAAAAATAGTATATTTGATTTAAGGTCAGACATTATTTATTTTCCTGAAATTATACGATTACTCAATATGCGCGCCAGCATAGAACCTCCTATCATAACTTAACCTGAATAAATTAGCTGAATCCACTATCAACGCCTAATGCAATGTAGTCTGGTCACACACCGTGCGCTGATTTATACTAAAATAGTCAATATGAATCTTCCCCAGACTGACGATTATAGAGCATTGCTTTTAAACGACACCGCCTTACTTGACGTTCGCGCGCCGGTCGAATTTAATCAGGGCGCATTCCCTTTCGCTGAAAACTTTCCTTTAATTGATGATCAGGAACGCGAGCAAATAGGTACTCGATATAAAAATCGCGGCCAGGATGAAGCGATCAAACTAGGCTATCAGCTGGTGCAGGGAGAAACAAAATTACAACGCGTAAATTATTGGCAGAATTTCTTTAAGCAGCACCCTCATGGTGCACTATATTGCTTTCGTGGCGGCATGCGTTCAAAAATTTCACAACAGTGGATTTATGAAAAAACCGGCATCATTTACCCCAGAGTAAAAGGCGGTTACAAAGCCATGCGTCGCTTTTTAATTGATGAATTAGACGCTTCCGCATTACACATCAACCCAGTCATGCTTGGCGGTCGAACCGGCATAGGAAAAACCCTGTTACTTAAAAAATTAACGCAACAAATAGATCTTGAAGGCATTTACCATCACCGTGGCTCCGTGTTTGGCAAACACGTCACACCGCAACCTTCACAAATCAATATTGAAAACAGACTCTCCATTGAGCTGCTTAAACATCGCAACAAAAAACACAAACAAATAGTATTTGAAGATGAAGGCACAAACATAGGCTCCAGAAGAATCCCTGACACGTTATTCGAAAAAATGAAACAGTCGCCCATTGTTTTACTGGAAGCCAGTATTGAACAAAGAATCAATATAACCTATCAGGAATACATTATAGAAGCACTGGCAGAACACCAGGCATATCATGGTGAAGAGTCGGGGTTTAACAGTTGGGCAGAAAAATTACATGAGTCTGTAGACAAAATACAACGCCGCCTGGGTGGGGTTCGATATAAACAACTCAAAACATTATTAATGAACGCCATTGCACAACAGCAATCAACGTCTATTGCTGAGTCCCATAAAGAATGGATAACGATCTTGTTGGCTGACTACTATGACCCTATGTATGACTTTCAACTGGAAAAAAAACAGGATCGTGTTGTTTTTAAAGGACAACAGGATGAGGTACTTGCCTATTTAATACAAAATCACCAATTGAGCTAGCAAGGTTTGACCTTAAAATCCGACCCGCAATAATTTGTTTGCGATAATTTACAAACAATCTCAAGCTCGTGCAAGCCAGCGCAATAGTGTAAAATCCATCGTCAAGACAGTCACCCAAAAGAGAAGAGAAAAACGCGCTGATGGCCGATAGAAGTGTTCCCCGAAGACCCACCCTGCTGATTATTCTTGACGGCTTTGGTGTCAATCCCAGTCGAATTAACAATGCCGTACAGGAAGCTAATACCCCGCGATTGGACGAGTATTTCTCTCGAAACTCTCATACTACGCTGGAAGCCTGCGGCAGCTCTGTGGGTTTGCCTGAGGGGCAGATGGGCAACTCCGAGGTTGGCCACATGACCCTGGGCAGTGGTTCTGTTCTCAAACAGGATCTGGTTCGCATTAATGATGAAATTGACAATGGCGATTTCTTTTCCAATGCCGCATTACTGGCCGCGGTAGCAGATGCCGCTGCTCATGAGCGACCTTTGCATCTTGTCGGTTTAACTTCTAATGGCGGTGTGCACAGTCACATCAGTCACCTGAAAGCCTTAATCCAATTATGTGCCGATAATAAGGTCAAGCCGGTGGTACATATGACCACGGATGGCCGTGATACCGCACAAATGTCCGCGCTGGTGTTTTTAGCTGATATTGAACATTTACTGGAAGATGCCGGCGGCAGTATTGCTACCGTTTGCGGGCGTTATTATTCGATGGATAGAGATAACCGCTGGAACCGTAGCGAGCTGGCCTGGCAGGCGATGGTGAACGGTGAGGGTCGTCAGGCTGAAAACGCACGTTATGCGATTGAAGCGGCTTATGCCAATGCTGAGACTGATGAATTTATTATTCCCACGGTGCTGGATGATGCATCGTTAATTGAATCGGGTGATAATGTCATCTTTTTTAATTTTAGAAATGACCGTTCACGCCAGCTTACGGCAGCATTAAGTCAGGAGCTGTTCGACTATTTTGATACCGGCGATTTTGAAGGCGCGCTGGTGACCTGTTTAACCGAATACGATCCGGAGTTTTTATTGCCTATCGGTTATGCACCGGAACGGCCACAGGCAACGGTGGCTTCGGTGGTCAGTCGTGCTGGTTACAAACAGATGCACTGCGCGGAGACCGAAAAATATGCCCACGTGACCTATTTCTTCAATGGCGGTAAAAAGAAACCTTTTGCCGGTGAAGACCATGTCATGGTGAATTCGCCTGATGTCGCCACTTATGATTTAAAGCCGGAAATGAGTGCGGCGGGTGTCGCCGATAAAGTGATTGACGGGCTGCAATCGGGAAAATATGGTTTTATCATGGTGAATTTTGCCAATGGCGACATGGTTGGCCATACCGCTATTCGCGAGGCGGTGATTAAAGCGGTTGAAGCGCTGGATAAAGAAGTCGGCAGGGTGCTGGATGCGGCTAAAGAGACGGGATTCTCTGTCATCCTGACTGCTGACCATGGTAACTGCGATGAAATGGTGGACCCGGTCACGCAGGAACCGCATACGCAACATACCTTATACCCTGTACCCTGCATGATTATTGACGAAACCAACTGGCATTTGCGCCCGGGTGGCGACTTAAGCGCGGTGGCACCAACCATATTGCAATTGATGGGGCTGCAACAGCCTTCTTCAATGACCGGTAAGTCTTTATTGTTGTGTGAGTATTAAGAGAATCTCTAAGCTAAATCAGCCACCAGTGAGTTTCGAAGATTGCTGGCCACAGGGCTGACGATTTGCTGGTAGTTTTCATGATCCACACCAGCTGAAATACTGGCGCCAGATTTTGCTGCCACTATCATGTCTTTATCAAGTTCAAAGCGCATAAAGTGTACTGCAGAGGTTTTTTCTGCATTGTCTCGCTCAAGGTCTTCATCGGCAATCGCAAAAACTTTGTCAAATCCATCAACCTGCACCCAGGTCAAATTTTCGATGCCAATTAATCGTGTTAATTGCAGCTGACGCTCCTCAACATCAGGATACTGAATCAACATGGTTGCTTTCCAGTTTGTGCCATCAGGAATTAGCGGGTTATAAACAGCCAGTTCTTCTTCGATGCCAGCGGCATCAAATATTTTTTCTGCTTTTAACATTTCCTGCACCTGGTACTGCATGATAAGTTTATCTTCAAATGAAAGCATAAGATTATCGCCTAACTCAAGGCGGCGATTTTGTTTATGCGCCATGATTTTTTTGCGATAGTCATCGCGCATTTCGGTGTATTGTTCCAGGCTGTACAGATCATTGCGTGTCAGTTTATTCATGAGTATTTTATCATTGTGGATTGTTCAGGTTTATATACCGTAGGCTTTTCGCACCAGCGAAACAGGGTGTATTGGTTTTGTGCCATCAGCCAGCCCTGCCTCTATGTGATGGCCGGCCATGGCGCAATCACTGGTGTAAACATCCGCGTTATTTTGTTTAACTTTATTAACCACCGGTTTGCAAATTTTCATTGCGGTATCGTGATATTCACTTTTAAAGGTGTAGGTGCCATCATGACCCGAGCAGCGCTCAATCGGTAACACTTCAGTGCCAGGTATCAGTTGCAAAAGATCCCGTGTTTTCATGCCGATACGCTGCACCCGCTGATGACAGGCAACATGATAGGATATTTTCCCCAGCGGCGTTTTAAAATCGGTATTGAGTTTGCCCGCTTTACTGCGCAGCATGAGGTATTCAAAGGGGTCGAACATCGCCTGCTGCACTTTGGTTACATCGTTTTCATCAGGGAACATCAATGGCAGCTCCTGCTTAAACATCAAGGTGCAGGAAGGCACGGGGGTGACAATATCCCAGCCTTCATCAACCAGCTGAGCAAGGATTTTTATATTGGCATCTTTGGCATGGGTGACTGCATCAAGATCGCCTAATTCAAGTTTTGGCATACCGCAGCATTGTGTATTTTGCACTAGCTGTACTTGCAGGCCGTTGTGTTCAAAAACTTTTATCAAGTCTTCACCAATTTGCGGCTCATTGAAATTGCCATAGCAGGTGGCAAATAAGGCAACCTTACCGGTGGTGGTTTCAGTGGCTTCAGCGTGACTGTTATCTGATTTACGTTTTTTATTGTTCTTTTTATCTCGTTTAAGCAACGTGTTGGAATCGTATTCAGGCAATAAGGCATCCGAATGTATGCCCAGTGTTTTGTCCAGCAGCTTTCGACTTAGTTTATTGCGACTTACGGCATTCACCGTTTGTGTGATGATCGGGATACTGGCAAATTTACCCAGTGTATCGGTTGAGGTAATCAGTTTATCACGTAGTTTGACTTCGCCTTTTTTAAACTTGATGGCTTTAGCGCGTAACATCAGGTGTGGAAAATCCACGTTCCATTCATGTGGCGGTACATAGGGACATTTGGTGAGATAACACAGGTCACACATAAAACAGTGGTCGATGACTTTCCAGTAATCCTTTTTTGCAACACCATCGACTTCCATTGTGTCTGATTCATCAACCAGGTCGAACAGGGCGGGGAAGGAACCACACAGGCTGACACAACGACGACAACCATGGCAAATATCAAATACCCGTTCGAGCTCAGCAAAAAGCTTGTCTTCATTCCAGAACTCGGGGGTATCCTGTCCTAACGGGTGCCTTGTGGGGGCTTCTAAACTGCCTTCTCTAGCCATGCGCTTTTCTCACAATTTCTTTTTTGATCATTTTAAATAAAAAAAGGCCAGCCATTAAGACCAGCCTTTTTTAAGGTTCAGGGCATCCCTATTAATTCTGGATATGAAGATTGAGATTCAAAATATGTCAGATTAAGGCGTAAATCGCACGTAATAGTGAGCTATTACGAAGATTTACAACAAAAATATGGCATATTTTGGACTCAAGATTCATGTTCACGAATTAATAGAGATGCCCTTCAGCAAAAAATATTACTCCATGCCGTCCAGTGCTTTCTGGAAACGATTGGCGTGTGAACGCTCTGCTTTTGCCAGCGTTTCAAACCAGTCAGCGATTTCATCAAAGCCTTCATCACGAGCGGTTTTAGCCATACCCGGATACATATCAGTGTACTCGTGGGTTTCGCCAGCAATAGCAGCTTTCAGGTTATCGTCTGTGCCGCCGATAGGTAAACCGGTTGCTGGATCACCAGTTTCTTCGAGGTACTCAAGGTGGCCGTGCGCATGGCCGGTTTCGCCTTCAGCGGTAGAACGAAAAACGGCTGAAACATCGTTGTAACCTTCTACATCGGCTTTAGCAGCGAAGTAAAGGTAGCGGCGGTTTGCCTGAGATTCGCCAGCAAAAGCGTCTTTCAGGTTTTGTTCTGTTTTACTGTCTTTTAAGCCCATCTTAATGTCTCCAGTTTGCGGGGTTATGTAATAATCAGTCTAAAAAGGTGAGCAGATTCTACACCAGTTCAATGTTAGATTAATTCTAAATTCATACTTTTGTTATGTCAAGCATGAATTTGTTTCACCTATTATTTTCTTTCAGCAACCAGCCGAAATCCCAGCACTGAATAGGCTTTTTCTGGATTATCCGCCGCCCGGTAAGCCGAGCGGATCAAATGAGGCGGACAGTGATAAGAACCACCACGGCGCACTTTTTTTGTGCCTTTATTCGAGCCGCCGGGATTTGTTATCGGCAATTGTACAGATACTCTGCTTGCATACGTTCTCGGGCTATACCAGTCTGCCACCCATTCCCAGGCGTTGCCATACATGTCATACAGACCCCAGGCATTGGCTTTTAGTTGTGCGACCGGCTGGATCTCATCATTTGAACTGTTTATATACCAGGCGTATTCATCCATCTCAAGTAATGAAAAGGGACGCAAGCCGACATCACCCGCTCGCGCTGCATATTCCCATTCAGCTTCTGTTGGCAGACGGTAGCGGATATCGACTGACTGCTGATTTAGTTTTTCGATAAACCGGTTGACCGCGATCCATGATACTGAAACAACGGGCAGTTGTTGCCAGTTTTCAGCCTTCCAGTGAGCCTCCGGACCAGGCTTACTGTGCATGACACGTAACCAGACCTGTTGTGTCACTTCGGTTTGTGAAAGCTGGAAAGATTGTTCAAAAACAACCTTATGCGCCGGTGTTTCGTCTTTTATCATGGCGGCTTTGGCATCCGGCAAGTCGGCAATCGCTGCATCCAGGTCGGTGGTACCCATCACAAACTGCCCGGCAGGGATGGTGACAAATTTAAACGCTATGGGTGAACTGTGTGCTGTCGACTCCGCCTGAACAGGTAGATAGATCCAGCCTGAGAACATGAGTGCAAATAATATTAAAGTGGGTAAATGAAATATTTGCATGATTTTTCAGTGTTTGACTGACTTTTTCAGAATATTGGGGTGTATTGATATCGACAATAACTTATTATTCGGGTTCGCTGGTTTTTACATTGGCGCAGCTTTTAAATTGTACTAATAAGACAGATGGACAGGAGCCTGACTATCCGTTTTAGCAGTATGTTGTAATAGATTATTTAGATAAAAGAGGTTGGATCATGACGCGTGAAGTAGATGTTGCCATTTTAGGGGCAGGCAGTGCCGGTTTATTTGCCTTGTCACAGGTGAAACCAAAAACTGATAGTTTCATTTTAATTAATGGCGGAGAATTAGGCACCACCTGCGCACG
>CAZALW010000047.1:0-14927 GCA_964485705.1 uncultured Thiotrichaceae bacterium | reverse complement strand
GCATATGTCAAAAGACTGGAGAGAAAATGGTTGAAAACCGACAAACGGTCATTCAAGGATGACTTATTTATTTCCAATCCCTTAGTGTGCATCATCCCAGTTATCACCAGTACCAATATCAACCACTAACGGAACGCTCAGTGTCGCTGCCTGCTCCATCTCCAGCCTTAATAAATCAGCCACTGCTTCAACATCTTTTTGTCGCACTTCAAGCACCAGTTCGTCATGTACCTGCATAACCACTTTTGCATCAAAAGCACTAGCTGACAACGCACCGTCCACTGCAATCATGGCGCGTTTAATGATGTCTGCTGCCGTGCCTTGCATGGGTGCGTTGATTGCTGTGCGCTCTGCATACTGTCGGCGCTGGCCGTTGCGTGAATTTATTTCCGGTAAATACAGGCGGCGACCAAATACGGTTTCAACAAAACCGCGTTCATGCGCCAGTTCGCGGGTTTTGTCCATATAGGCCTTCACCCCCGGGTAACGTGCAAAATAGGTATTGATGTAATCCTGCGCCTCATAACGGCCTATGTTTAACTGTTTTGCCAGGCCGAATGCGGACATGCCATAAATCAGGCCAAAATTAATGGCTTTCGCAGCACGGCGTTGATCCAGCTCAACTGCATCCACTGTCACGCCAAAAACTTCGGCGGCGGTGGCGCGATGCACATCTATGCCTTCTGCAAAGGCTGTGAGCAAATTTTCATCTTCTGACAAATGCGCCATGATGCGCAACTCAACCTGTGAGTAGTCTGCGGCCAGCATTTTGTAGCCTGCTGGCACAACAAATGCCTGTCGAATACGCCGACCCTCTTCACTGCGAACGGGAATATTCTGTAAATTTGGATCAGTGGAAGATAAGCGACCGGTTGCGGCTACTGTCTGGTTATACGAGGTATGCACGCGACCGGTTTTTTGATTAACCTGCAGCGGCAATTTGTCGGTATAAGTGGATTTCAACTTCGCCACACTGCGATGTTCCAGGATGATTTTTGGCAACGGGTAGTCCACTGCCAGCTCCTGCAATACGTCTTCCGCTGTTGAATACTGACCGGTTTTGGTTTTCTTTAACGCTGGTATTTTGAGCTTTTCAAATAAAATACTGCCCAGTTGTTTTGGCGAGGCCAGATTAAAAACCTCGCCGGCTTCATCATAGGCACGTTGCTCCAATGCTCTCATACGCTCAGCCAACTGGACGCTCTGTTTTTCCAACATCGCCACATCAATTTTCACGCCATTGCGTTCAATTTTAAGCAACACGGTTAACAGTGGTAATTCAATATTCTGATAAACATCGTTAAGTGCGGGCTGCTGATTGAGCTCGGCACTCAGCTTCTGGTGCAACTGCAAAGTAATATCTGCATCTTCTGCGGCATAGGAGCCGGCCTGTTCCAGGTCGATTTGATTAAAGGTGAGTTGTTTGGCCCCTTTGCCGGCAATCTCTTCAAAATGGATGGTGCTGTGACCTAAAAAACGCAATGCCAGCGCATCCATGCCGTGACGTTGTGTTGAGTCCAGCACATACGACTCCAGCATGGTGTCCTGTGCTATCCCATTGAGGCTGATACCGTGATTTGCCAGCACATGCGCGTCATATTTCAAGTTCTGCCCGATTATCGACTTGTTTTCATCTTCCAGTAAAGCCTTCAGACCACCAAGCACATCCTGCTCACTGAGCTGCTCTGGTGCATCCATATAATCATGGGCGAACGGTACATAGGCGGCCTCACCGGCTTCAACCGCAAAAGACACGCCGACAATACGGGCTTTCATATAATCCAGACTGGTGGTTTCGGTATCAAAGGCAAACTGTTTGGCTGACTTTAATTTTTTTAACCAGCGCTTAAAAGAGGCTTTATCCAGCACCGTTTCATAGTTGGTTGTGGCTGCCGGCACTTCTTCAGTCAGCCTATCTTCATTAGGCGATTCCTTTAAAACCAGGCTCGACAACCAGGTTTTAAATTCCAGCTCGGTATAAAGTTGTTTAAGTTTATCTATTTGTGGCGGCCGCATGGCCAGATCGGAGATGGCATACTCCAGCTTCACATCACATTTTATCGTGGTCAGCTCTCTGGACAACGGCAACTGCTGCAGGTTATCGCGTAAGCTTTCACCCACCTTACCCTTAATTTCATCAGCGTGGGCGACCAGATTATCCAGTGTTTCATACTGTTTCAACCATTTTGCAGCGGTTTTCGGCCCCACTTTCGGGATGCCAGGAATATTATCCGAGGTATCACCCATCAATGCCAGATAATCGATGATTGCAGCTGGTGGCACATCAAATTTGTCCAACACCCCGGCTTCATCCAAAATCACATTGTTCATGGTATTAATTAAGGTGACATACGGGTTGACCAGTTGCGCCAGATCTTTATCACCGGTTGATATCAGGGTGGCAATTTTCTTCTCAGTAGCCACTCTGGCATAGCTGCCGATAACATCGTCGGCTTCTACATCGGGCACTATAATCATCGGAAAACCCAACGCCTCAACCAATTCATATAACGGTGCTATCTGGCTGCGTAATTCATCCGGCATGGGTGGTCGATTGGCCTTGTACTCCTTGTATAAATCATTGCGGAAAGTCTTGCCTTTGGCATCAAACACAACGGCAATTTGCTCTGGCTTATATTCGCTCACCAGTTTATTCAGCATATTGATCACCCCGTAAACTGCACCCGTGGGCTGACCTTTACTGTTAGTTAATGGCGGTAGCGCATGAAACGCACGAAACAAATAGGAAGAGCCATCAATAAGGACGAGCGGTGGTTTTTTATCAGTCATCGAGGGTGAAGCTCTATGGGTTGGTTTATGTTGAATAATACAGATTATCGCAGCTTTTGAATAAGGCTGGGCGATGATTTAACAGCTAAACATTTTTTAAGGTAAAATCACTTTTTTATCAACTCGCCTAACTTTTATTTACACTCTGAAGCCTTTATGTCTGTTTATACCACCATCGAAGAAAACGAACTCCAGGTGTTTCTGGCTAATTATGATATTGGCGAGCTGGATCATTACCAGGGTATCAGCGATGGCATCGAAAACACCAACTACTTTGTCAACACCAGTCAGGGGCGCTTTGTATTAACCATCTTTGAGCACCACAGTTTTGAGGAAATGCAGTATTACCTCGATCTGATGCACCATCTGGCTGACCAAAAAGTGCCCAGCGCTACTCCGGTTGCAGATAAACAGGGGAATTATCTAAGCCATTTTAAAGGCAAACCTATTGCCCTGGTTGAACGCTTAAGTGGTGGCAGCATTACTGAAATCAGTGTATACCACTGCGAACAGCTCGGTATGGCAATGGGAAAAATGCATGCTGCCGGCTTAAGCTTTGATAGCCGGCAGGATAACCCGCGCGGCCCGCTCTGGTGTCAGCAAACAGCACAAAAAGTTCTGCAGAAACTTAACGCTGATGAACGTTTGATGCTTGATGAAGAAATAAATTTTCAGAGAAACCAACGCCACGCTGATTTACCACGCGGTGTTATTCACGCCGATTTATTTCGTGATAATGCACTGTGGGATGGTGAACAAGGCAATAAACGCTTCAGCGGCATTATTGATTTTTATTATTCCTGTGACGATGTTTTATTATATGACCTTGCCGTCGCCGCTAATGACTGGTGCTGCGATAATGACTTTAGCTTAAACCAGGAAAGAGTCGTTGCGTTACTCAATAACTACCATACTTTCAGGCCATTAACACAACATGAACAGCAATATTGGGCTGCGATGTTACGCGCAGGCGCTTTACGTTTCTGGTTGTCGCGTTTATACGACAAATATTTTCCTCGCGCTGGCGAACTGGTACACACCAAAAACCCGGATGAATTTAAAGCAATATTGACAGACCGGATTAAACACAACAATCGCTATTTTAGTTACTGGCATCAGTAATACTGCTCTTAGCAATAAAACAACATGTACAGCAAAATACTGGCAAAGGTAGAAGCCTTCATCGACTGGAGCGGCCGCACTGTTTCCTGGCTAAGCCTTGCCCTGGTGCTGATCACTTTTTTGATTGTTGTACTGCGTTATGTTTTTGATGTTGGCTCTATCGCTTTACAGGAAACCACCACCTACTTGCACGCCAGCATTTTTCTCGTCGGCATGGCCTATACCATGCAGCAAAATGCACATGTGCGTGTTGATATTTTCTACTCTCAGCACTCTGAACGTGGCAAGGCCTGGGTCGATTTATTTGGCGCTGTGTTTTTGTTACTGCCGGTTATGTTATTTATCAGCTGGATTAGCTGGTTTTACATCGCCAGTAGCTGGTCGGTACTGGAAGGCTCGCGTGAGGCAGGAGGGCTGCCGGGTGTTTTCCTGTTGAAAAGCCTGATTCTGGTGATGACTTTTTTATTGATGCTGCAAGCCTTTAGCCAAATTGCACGCAATATTGAAACCCTACTAAATAACAACCCGTTAAACCACAATAAAGGCGACCTCTGATGGAGTACATGTCACTTTATCTTTTCGCTGCGGTTTTTATTTTATTGTTAATCGGTTATCCGGTTGCTTTCACTTTAGCTGGCACGGCTTTATTGTTCGCCTTCATTGGTGAAATGACTGGCAGCTTTGATCCGGCTTTTTTAGAGGCTTTGCCCAATCGTTTATTCGGCATTATTTCAAACCAGATTTTAATGGCAGTGCCGTTATTTGTGTTTATGGGGGTAATGCTGGAACGCTCTAAAATTGCCGATGAGCTACTAACAACGATGTCGCGTTTATTCGGCAGCTTACGTGGCGGCCTGGGTATTTCCGTCATCCTTGTCGGCATGTTACTTGCCGCCAGCACCGGCATTGTTGGTGCAACCGTTGTCACCATGGGGTTATTAGCTTTACCCACCATGTTAAAAAATGGTTATGACCCCAAAGTGTCTACCGGCTTGATTTGCGCCTCCGGCACGCTGGGGCAAATCATTCCGCCCTCCATCGTACTGGTATTGCTGGCTGATGTATTATCAAACGCTTACCAACAGGCACAACTGGATATGGGGATATTCTCCCCCGAAACCCTATCCGTCAGTGATTTATTTATTGGCGCCTTAATACCGGGTTTAATGCTGGTGGTTTTATATATTGTTTATATTATTGGCATCGCACTATTTAATAAACAATCTATGCCTGCACTCTCCGCCAACAACGCAACCAGCAACAGCGATTTTGACACCGCTTTATTACACAGTTTTTTTAAAAGCTTAGTCCCGCCTTTAGCATTAATCCTCACCGTACTTGGCTCCATCATTGCCGGTCTTGCAACACCAACCGAAGCCGCCGCCATCGGCGCAGTCGGCGCCATGCTTCTGGCACTGTCGAAAAAAATGTTAACCCTTAAAACCCTGCAGCAAGTCATGCGTACCACAACACGTGTTAGCAGCATGGTGTTTATGATTTTAATTGGTGCGGCTTTATTCTCGCTGGTTTTTAAAGGGTTTGAGGGTGATGAGCTGGTGCATGAATTTCTCAGTGACTTAGGTGGCGGTAAATATCATGCACTTTTTGTTGTCATGCTGGTTATGTTCTTACTGGGTTTTGTACTGGACTTTATTGAAATAACCTTTGTTGTGGTACCGATTGTCGGGCCGGTATTGCTGATGATGGGCATTGACCCGGTCTGGTTAGGCATACTGATTGCGATTAATTTACAAACCTCCTTCCTCACCCCGCCTTTTGGCTTTGCTTTATTTTATCTACGCGGGGTAGCACCGGCGAGCATAAAAACCACACAGATTTATCGAGGGGTAATGCCTTTTATTGTGATACAGCTAGTGGTGATGGCAATGATTGCTTACTGGCCGATGCTGGCGACCTGGCTGCCTGCTCAGTTATCTTAATCCTTAAAAATCAGTTGGCGGTAGCTTCTAAGTAACCACTTGTAACTCGTTGATTTCATGGGGGTGGAAAAAGTCGTAGGGTGGATAAGTGAAACGCATCCACATTTCATTGCAATATTCTGGTGGATGCGCTATCGCTTATCCACCCTACCGTAGCATTGAAACCTTCCAGTACTCAAGCTTGCATAAGTTACTTGTAGATGGGTGGGCGGTACGCCGTGAGAGGCTTCTCAATAACCCGTGGCAAGAGTATCTGTGTAGGGTGGGCAGGCTTTTTTGCCCACGTGGAGACACATACATGATCAACGCGTGGGCAAAAAAACCTGCCCACCCTACAAAACCTCTTAGAATACTATACCGCCACGGGTTATTGAGAAGCTACAAAATGACATATACTACGGATGACTCCCCTCAGAAACCCAATCTTTTTCAGCCACAATTATGAACCTGACTTCACCGCTAAATTTCCTCGCGCAAAAACTGCTTTACCTGTGGATAAATGCTGATGTAGAGCAGGCCGATGTAATACAGGCAGACAAAACCGGTGATAAACACAGTAAAACAACCACTATCTATGTGCTGGCAACACGTGCATGGTCAGATTTACTGGTACTGGAACACGAATGCAAGACTTTACATATCACTACGCCGTTATCTCGCATCAAACAGCAGCAACTAAAAACCTGGCATAACGTTTATACCGTTGCGCAGGCACAGCCACTTAAGGCCTGGTTACAGCAAAAAACCAAACGCTCGTCCATGCTCACTGGATTATGCCGGGCTTTAAAAGAAAACCCTGAACTTGAGGTGCATTTTGTTCCGGTTGTGATTTTCTGGGGTCGACCGGTATTAAAACAAAAGCACTGGTTGCGCGTATTATTTTCTGAAACCTGGGGGTTTGCCGGACGCACTCGCCGTTTTTTTACTATTTTATTCAACGGCAAAAACACTCTGTTACAATTTTCACCCGCTATTTCACTTCGTCAGTTAATCAATAACACCTCAGAAAATGCACACTGTGTTGACCAATTACAGGTTTTGTTATCTACTCGCCTTATAGAAATGAAAACAGCGACCCTGGGGCCGGATATTTCCCACCGTCGCACCCTGGTAAGAGAATTGTTAGAAAACAAAGCAATTGCCAGTGCCATACAAAAGCGTAGCAATAAGGACAATATTTCGGCATTCAAAGCAACAAAAACGGCCAATAATTATCTCAATGAAATTGTTAGCGACCGCAGTTACATTACCATTCAAATATTACAGCGTGTATTAACCGCTTTCTGGAACAAATTTTATTCCGGTATAGACGTTCACTTTAGTGCCCGACTTAAACAACTGGCACTCAACCATGAACTGGTTTATGTGCCTTGCCACCGCAGCCATATCGATTATTTATTACTGTCTTATGTTATACACAATGAAGGCTTGGCTATACCCTGTATTGCGGCAGGAAAAAACCTGAACATGCCAATCATCGGCCCAATATTACGAAAAGGCGGTGCATTTTTTATTCGGCGTGGTTTTAAAGACAACAATCTGTACTCTACGGTAATGTTTGAATACCTTGCCTCACTTGTCTCAAGCGGTATGCCCGTCGAATATTTTGTTGAAGGCGGCCGCAGTCGCACCGGGCGTTTATTACAGGCAAAACCGGGCATGCTGGCGATGACCATACGTGCTTTTTTAAAGTACCAGAAACGGCCGGTTGCTTTTGTTCCGGTTTATATTGGCTACGAAAAAATGATAGAGGGCAAAGCCTATCTTGCAGAACTCAAAGGCGATGATAAAAAGTCAGAAACCCTGGTTGGTTCAATACGCTCGTTTTTTAAAATACGCGGATTTTATGGCCGTGTTACCGCCAGCTTTGGTTCTCCTGTTATGTTAACTGAACTGTTAAACCAGCACGCCCCCGACTGGAACAAACAGCCTTATGACGATTTACAGCGACCGGAGTGGCTAAGGGATGTCGTAACACAGACTTCACAACAAATTATGCAGAATATTAATAAATGCTGCGCGGTCAACTCCGTCAATCTTATCGCCACAGCATTACTGGCTTCACCAAACCAGACCATGGATGAAGGCGAATTAAAACGAACACTGGATTTCTATCAAGATTTAATTACACACCTTAATTACTCTCACAATATTCACTTGACGGATTATGATGCAGGACAACAAATTCATCATGCCGAAGCACTGAATATGGTACGTCGCCGTGAACATGAAATGGGCGATTTTATATATCTGGATCAAACGCACGCTATTTTACTCACCTACTATCGTAATAACATTTTACATCTATTTGTTTTGCCTTCGCTGATCGCCTGCTGTTTTACCAATGCCAACGCTATCAATCGTGAAAAAATCATCCACTTTATAAAAATCGTCTACCCCTTTCTCAAGGCAGAATTTTTCCTGCCCTGGTCATCTTTAGGGTCTTCTTCTGAAATAGAAGACGTCATCGATAATCTTTTACAAGAATTAAGCCGTACCAATCTGCTTATCTACAATGAAGATGCTTTCACTTATAGCAAGCCGCCAATAAGTACACAAGCCCACGCTCAGCTTTCAACTTTGGCACAGATTATCTCTCCGGTACTAGAGCTTTATTACATGATATTCGCCTTAATTGCCGAGCACGGGATTGCCAGCCATGACACAGATATTTTGTCACGACAAAAGCTGGAGCAGTCATGTTATTTAATGGCACAACGACTTTCGCTTATGTATGAAATTAACTCACCTGATTTTTTTGATAAAAAACTCATCGCCAACTTTATCAACACCTTAATTAAACTGCATTACGTCAATGTTAACGCTTCAAATAATTTGCAATTAAAACCTGCCGCTATTAAGCAGGGACGGCAGGCTCGCCGTTTATTGAACAAAAATATGCAGTATAATATTTTGCAAATGTTACGTACTTCAGCCCGTCAGTCAGAGAAAAAATAAACCAAGGAACCTATGATTAAGTCGTGGATGAACAACTTGAGTCCAGAATTTCCAATAGCTACGTTGGCAAGCGCTTGCAATAGCCCTGCTATTACAAGCACTTACCGCCTTGCTCTTGAAAATCCTGAATCTCAACCTGCTTCACCCAGACTTGATCAGAGGTTCCCTAAAATCACTCAGGGATATAAACTCAAATCATGTCAATCACGGCCACCAACAAAACCAGCTCTCCCATAAAAAACTTTTATAAAAACAATCCATGGAAAAGTCGTTTCATTCTAAGCCTGTTTGTTTTGCTACTTATTGTAGCACTGGCTCGTGCTGCTTTACCTCAAACCATTATATACAGTGCCACAAGCTGGCTTAAACAACAAAATATCGATTCATCCATTGAGTCAATAAACATAAATTTGTTGAATGGGTCGATATCACTGATAAATGCACAGGGCAGTAAAAACGGAGAACCGTTATTTAATATTGGACGCATTGATATTCATTGGCACTGGACACCCTTAACTGAAAAAACAGTGACCATTACCAAACTTGCACTTGACCAACTGAACGTCAACATAAAAAAATACAACGATGAAATGATTATAGGTGGCGTGACTTTCCCACTTGCTCAAGCAACCAAAAAAACAGATGAAGTCACTGGCAAAACAAATAACAATCAGGCGACTGAACAAATACAGCCCTGGGCTGCTTCATTAGGCCAGGTTGTTTTTAGCAATCTTGATATCTGCTATTTACAGCACTCATCCTCTAACGCAAATGCTGATGTTAAAACAAAATTTATTGACTATTGTATTGAGCTGAAAGAGATGACATGGAAAGGAAATATCAACTATGCCACCGATAAAAAACTTTTAGCTGCAAACACTCTTCCCGTTTCATCAACCGGTAATTTCACACTTAACGGCCTGGTCATAACTGACAACAAATTAAATAAAAAACTTTTAGTATCAAAAACCAACACCCTGAGTGAAGTCACTATTACCGGTCTGGAAAATATTCATATTAAGCAACTCAAAATGCATGACCTGTCGGTCATGCAGCGCGATGACAAACAACATAAAGATGCTATTCGCTTTAGCCAGCTAACACTCAACGATATAAAATTTAATAATTTTAATGAGCTGCTTATTAAAGATATAAAAATAAATAAGCCAGGATTGTATCTGGTAAAAAATAATCCATCTGACTGGGAATATCAGCAATGGATTCCTTCGTTAAACAATACTGACAACATAACAGATACAAAAAACAATAATAAAACAGACGTTGAAAACGCAATATTTAAAGTGGCAATACAAAATATCACGATTGATAATGCTGATTTATGCTATCTGGAAAAACTCAGCACCGTTTATTATTGTTATACCTCTGACCACTTCTCCTGGTTAGGTGATCTTGGTTACAGCAACGACCTTAATCTAACTGGCAATCTTGCTTTATCAGGTTTAAACATCCGCAATCACTCTATCGAACGGGATCTACTTAAAATTAGCTCAGTAGCATTAAAGCAGTTAACTATAAAAGCGGTGAATAATATTTCGATAAGTGAAATAAAACTGGATGACTTGCGCGCTTTACAACGTGGTGAAAAACAAAATGATACCACCATTTCATTCGATAAACTTGTTATTAACCGTATTCTACATACGCCAGATAGTATAAACATAGATACCATCAAACTAGACGGTTTAGCAAATCACTTTTCAAAAAATAAAAATGGCGAATGGGAACACAGTAAATGGCTGGCTAACAATATAAATACTGATGCTACCGACAACAAAGATGAAACAATAACGGAACAGCCGTTTATTATTTCTTTAAACAGCCTTGCTATTTCAACGGACAATAACATCCTGTTTACTGACAACAGTACCGAACCGGCAATGGAAACCGGGCTGCAAAAACTTGTTTTTGATATAAACAGCCTTAATACAACAAAACCGGATAATGACAGCCTGTTCAAACTGTTTGCACAAACCACACGCCATGGCACCATTAACCTTGAGGGCAGCGCCAGACCTTTTGCCGAAAAAATCTCATTCGATGCCAAAGGCAAGCTCAAAGGCTTTGATCTACGCGCCGCCTCACCTGCCAGCAAAAAAGCCATCGGGCATATTATCAAAAGCGGTCAACTGGATGCTGATTTAACCCTGCTGGCTAAAGATGGTGTGCTTGATAGTAATTTAGCGCTCTCACTTTTTCACTTTAATATCAAACCCATGAGTAAAAAAGATGCTGCCGCACTGGATGAAAAGTTTGGTATGCCATTAAACCAGACACTGGTCTTATTGCGCGATAAAGATGACAGCATTCACCTTGATATTCCTGTTACCGGTGATGTTAACAACCCGAATTTTGATCCTATGGATGCCATTATTAAAGCCACAGCGAAAGCGGCAACCGTTACTTTAATTACTTTTTACACACCTTATGGTCTGGTATATGCAGGCGGTAATATTTTATTTGATCTGGCAACGGCGATGAATTTCGACCCGGTTAAATTTAAACCAGGCAGTGCTGATATAAAAAATGAAAACAAGGATCAACTCGACAAACTAGCCAAACTCATGAGTGAAAAACCACAGATTCGCTTGACTTTATGTGGTCTGACTAATACTGCGGACTGGCGCGCACTGTTTCCGGCTTTAAAAGAAAAGAAAAATGCTAGGCAAAAAGAAAACAAAGAGGAGAACAATGAAAAACAACTCAGCGAAGCACACAGCTCTGCACTGACTCAGCTGGCACAAAAAAGACAAATCAATATTAAAAATTATCTTATAAAAGAATCAGCAATAACACATGAGCGTCTCATTTTATGTGCCCCGGAACATCAAATACAGGAAGACGCCATCGCTGGTGTGGAGATTAATATCTAGATATGTTGCCAACAGTAGCCGCCTGCCAGATTCACGCATTGCTGGAATGACTGCTTACGGTCATAAGCGGACACACAGAAAAAACAAACCCTCCTAACCTCCCTTTCAAAAAGGGAGGGACTAAAGCCTTTTTACCTCCCCCTTTTTTCAAAGGGGGATTGAGGGGGTTTAGTTTTTAACGTCTGCTATGTGTCGAAATCAGCCATCCAGTAGCTGCCGAACACGTTTAGCCAACTCTGACAGGTTATAAGGTTTGCTCAGCATGTTGGCTGAAAAACGTATCTGGCTGTTATGTATTTCGCTCCTGGAGGTATAACCTGAGGCCAGTAAAACTTTTAACTTCGGGTAACTTGTTGTCGCCCGTTCAGCTAATTCATAACCATTGATTCCACCCGGCATTAACACATCACTCAGTAGCAAATCAATCTCTGGCTCTTCGTCTAGCACCTGCAATGCCTGTACACCATTTGTCGCCGTTAATACCCGGTAGTCCAGATCTTCCAGTACATCACTGGCCAGCTCCAGCAAAGCCTCTTCATCATCGACCACCAGGATGGTTTCCTGGCCACGGTGTTTTTCATCCATAATATCACTCACTTTCTCTTGTTTTATCTGTAGTGCACCACTGCATTTAGGTAAATAAAGCTGCATGCTGGTACCCGCACCCTCTTCTGACTCGACGATGATACAACCTTCGCTGCGTTTAATAAAACCAAACACCATCGCCAGTCCCAGTCCGGTTCCCTTACCCTGTTCTTTAGTGGTATAAAAAGGTTCAAAAATATGCGCCTGCTTTGCCTTGGAAATGCCTTCGCCACTATCAATCACCGCTAGCTGCACATAATCACCACCTTCTATACCTGCGCATAAAACATCATTTTTTTCAAGATTAGTACAATTCATTGTTTGCAATATTAACTCACCTCCCGCTGGCATGGCATCACGCGCATTTATTATCAAGTTAATTACTGCATCCTGAAAATCACCGGGGTCAATTTTACTCAGCCAGAGATCACTGGCAAATTTGTGCTTTACTTCAATGCTTGGCGTGACCGAATGAACAATAAGGCTATCCATATCATTCAGCAATTGATTAATATTACTAACCACCTGCTTATCTGCCTTGTTACGTGAAAAGCCAAGTAGCTGGCGAACCAGCTCGGCAGCGCGTTGTGCTGATTTCTGGATAACCCCTATGCGCTTGCTGGCACTATCATCAGCCAGCAACTGACGCTGAAGCATAGTCAGGTTACCAATAATAATGGCAAGAATGTTGTTAAAGTCATGCGCAATGCCACCAGTAAGCTGACCCATCGCTTCCATTTTCTGGGTATCAAGCAATACCTGTTCTGTTTGTCTGCGCTGCGTAATGTCACGACCCACACCCAAAATGCCAATAAGCTCACCATCGGGTGAATACATTGGCACCTTAGTGGTTTCCAGCAATTCGGTATGACCATCATCGGCAAAAGTAACTTCTTCCTCATTGATACTGAGTGAACCGGATTGCATAACCAACTGGTCTTTCTCATGGAAAAAATCGGCCTGTTCTTTTTCAAAAAGATCGTGAACAGTTTTACCAATAATCTCGGCCTGTCTGACACCAGTGCGGCGTTCAAATTTTTGATTGCAACCCATATAAACACCATCAGTATCTTTCCACCACACCAGATCAGGCAGTGTTTTAATCAGAGTGCGTAATTGTGCTTCGCTTTCTGACAGTTGCTTTGTTCTTTTTTCTACCTGTGTTTCCAAGCCTTCATTAAGCTGGCATAAATAGCTACTGGCTTTTTCCAGGGCTTTTTCTTTTTCGTCATGTAACAAACTAATTCTATCCATCAAGGCATAGCTAAGCAGAATGATTTCGAATAACGCACCAATTTGCATGGCATACACGGTAATGAATGTGCGCGGCACAAAACCAAATTCCAGCAACACCGCCATAAAAACGCCGAAGAGAAGAAGTGAAAAGGCAACAAGAAAGTATCGCGCTGGTTTAAAACCTTTCACTAATGAGCTTAACGCAGCAACCATTATAAGGATTGGTGTTAATAAACCAAAAAGTGTTGAAAACTGCACTGCAGTCGCATAATTGCCAAACAGACTTATCAGTGCACCCATAAAACCACAAAAAATTAAACCATTAAAAAGAATTTTTATACGTGGGTGATTGCCCTTCCATACCCTTAAAAAATGTCCACAAAAAAGCAGCACAAAGATAATGGCCAAGCCCATTAATACTGCGCTTATTCGACTGGCAAAAAAGGGAAACTCTGGCCATAGATGCTGGTAACTAAAGCCATAGAGAGACAGCAGGAATAACTGAAAACTGAGCAGGTATAAGGCATAAAAAAGAAACAGTCTGTCACGTAGTTTGATATAGGCAATAATTGCTGCCAGCAATAACAGCAGCATGATGCCAAAATAGCCTCCCATGACAAAATTGGTAGCATCCACATACTCAATGAATGCACTGGATGACCATAAAGTTAATTCAACCTGCATGGAACCACCAGTGTACAGCCGCATATAATAAATACGGTTTTCACCCCGATGTTCGGGCAACTGAAAAACAGGAGTACGGTGATTAATCTCGCGACTGGCGAACGGCAACATATCACCGGTAATGCGTTCACTAAAACCACCACGACCATCGGGAACAAAAAGTGTTACATGATCAATTTGCGGGTATTCAAGCTGTAGTAAAATAGTTTCCTCAAGTGCTTTATCCTGTTGCAGGTTAAAGCGTAGCCAAAATACAGCGCTTGAAAAGCCGAAGCTATTGCCAACAATAGAGGCTGGTTTAAAGTTGTTTTGTGCCTCACCTTTTGTAATATCATTAATACTCAGATGGTGATCAGCATCAACCAGTATTTCAATATAGGGCTGAAGATCGAGTTTGCTACTGGTAGCGCTAAAATGGGCAGCGGGCGATATTTTGTCAGCCGCCAGTATCAATACTGGCATGGTTAAAAAAACAAATAGTAATAACTTTTTTATTGTCATAATGATAACTTTAGCCCACGAGGTTTAACAACATGGAAAAAGCACTATATCGCTGCCTTTTGCCTTACATAATTGAGCATTGCCTGTAGCATATCAGGGTCATCCTGACAACGTGCGTCAGATTTACACATAGAGCGAATGACTGAGTTCGGTCATTAGCGGACTTTCACGAAAAACACAATGTCCACAGATGAACGCAAATGAACGCAAATAAAAACCT
>CAZALW010000046.1:0-15021 GCA_964485705.1 uncultured Thiotrichaceae bacterium | reverse complement strand
ATGTGCCATATAATTTTAAACATAACCTGGACGATATAAGAGTTATTATCGAAGAAGGTCCAAACCAACTCAGAGTTAATAAAACTGCAATAGATAATAATCTAAAAGGGAGAATTTTTTTAACCTGGACACCTGGAGTATCTGATTTAGGTTTTCATAATGTAAAAATTCGAGTTGATGATCGCGTTAACAGTAGCATTTCTCAGGCGTTTACTATCGAGGTTATCAATGACAATCAACCCCCCACTATCACGTCAACGGCAGTGACTAGAAGTGAAGTATCAATACCTTATAACTATCAGGTGGTCGCTAGCGATCCTGAGAATGAACCACTAACTTATCGCCTATTGACCGATAATAGTGGAATGGTGATCAGCACTAGTGGATTAATCACCTGGACACCAACCGAAGCAGATCTAGTGCTTGATTATAGAAATATTTGGGTTGAAGTAATGGATGCGAGTGGTGGTCATACAGTACAAAAGTACTTCTTATCTGTTAGTAAATTTATTAACCGTGCGCCTACATTTATATCTGCATACAGGCCAAAATATGCAAAAGTGGGGATGGAGTACACCCACCAGGTGCTTGCAACGGATCGTGAAAGTGATAACCCCATTACTTATAGATTGAGTTCAAGTGCATCGGAGCCAGCCATTGATTCACAAAATGGCACCATCACCTGGATCCCAACCGCCGAAGGCAGCTTCTGGTTGAACGCTTCAGCAACGGACAGTCTGGGTAACTTTGCCTCATCCAATAGTGTATCCTGGTATGTGCAAGTAGTACCAGAAAAAGCCACACTGGATGCAGAACTCCAATTAACCCCAGCCAATATTATAGATCAGGGCGAATCGGTTATCTTGACAATCGTTCCCGTAAACGAAACGAGTACACCGCAAGTAACACTGACAGTTGATGGTGTACCCGTTGATGTGAATTTATTACTACAGGCAGAAATCACCCCGCAACGTGTCGGCAGAATTCCTGTGGTCGCAACCATCACCGATGGTCTGCAAACCATAACTCGCACAATCGATATCCTGGTTCGTGATCCTGCCGATGTAACACCACCAGTGGTTGAAATACATTCACCCACCAATCTTTCCGACGTAACCGCACCAACAGAAATATTCGGTACAGTGCAGGACGATAACTTAGTCGAAGTCTTGCTGCTTTATAAGCGCGCTACTGAACCGTTAAGTGAAGCGCTCATCATCGAAGAGTTTACCGAGTTATATCGCGGCCCGGCATCCTTTGCTAATGAAGCCATTGCCAGCCTTGATACCACCATGTTGCTCAATGGCATCTATCATATTTTGTTGCAGGCAACCGACTCAAACAACAATACCTTTGGTCGTCTGGTTTCAGTAAATGTAACCGGTGATTTAAAGGTTGGTAACTTCAGCATCACACTTGAAGACCTTAATGTGCCATTGGCAGGCTTCCCGATCAGTGTTTCACGCACTTACGACAGTCGTCGCCGCACTGAAAATCTGGACTTTGGCTACGGTTGGAGTATTGACTACCAAAACGTCCGTATAGAAGAAAGTGATGAACCGACAAAAGGCTGGTATCAAACATCAGGGCAAAGAGAAACGTTTAAAACGGGTGGTACTTTCTTCACATCAAGTTCAGTTTGTATCTATCCTGTATATGAAAAATTTGTCACGGTCACATTGCCCAATGGCGATACAGAAAAATTTATCGTGACGATTAGTAGTGACCAGCTAGCGGCTATTTCAGATCCAAATTGCTATATTTTGAGCAACCGGATTTATAGTTTGCGTTTTACGCCGACAGAAGGCACGCTATCGACCCTGGAGTCACCAGATGGTCAGTATCTGTATTTATCTGATCTTGATAATGGCTACCTGGCACCCATTGGCGATGCCGCCGCCTGGCCAATCACCAACTACACTCTCACCACCCGTGAAGGTTTTGTTTACCACCTCAATCAGAATTTTGGTATAGAAAAAATTGTTGATCCAAATGATAACAGTGTGACGTATAGCGATAGCAGTATTGTTCACTCAAGCGGCGTTGCTATAACTTTTAATCGTGATATGGATGGACGAATCATCAGCATTGCCGACCCTGCAGGCAAGCTAATCAACTACACCTACAATGCACAAGGTGACCTTGTTACTGTGACGGATCGTAATTTGGCTGACAGTACCTATGCGTACAACAATAGCCACGGTTTATTAGACATGTTCGATCCATTGGGGCGACAACTGATAAGAAACATCTACGACGCAGATGGTCGCCTAATCGCACAGGAAGACAGTGACGGTAATCGTACCGACTTCAACCATGACTTAAGCAGCAACCTGACAGTCATCACCAATCGACGTGGTTTTGTCACGCAATACCAATACGATGATCGCGGCAACGTACTTACCGAAATCGATACCCTGGGTAACACCACGTTATACACCTTCGATGCCAATGATAACCAGCTAAGTAAAACCGATGCCTTAGGCAATGTCACATTGGCTACCTACAATGACAAAGACGATCAACTGACCCAGACGGATGCATTAAATAACACCGTTACCTATACTTATAATGATTTGGGTCAGGAACTGACCATAACGGATGCTAATGGCAATGTCTTTGAAAATGCCTACGACGCAAGAGGCAATCTACTGAGCATCACCGATCCTGCTGGAAACATTGCCAATAGTACTTACCCCTTTAATCCAGGATTAGTCGGTTCGGTAACGAATACCTTGGGTTATACAACAAGTTATACCTATGCAGGCAATGGGCTAAAAGAAACCGAAACGGATGCTCTTGGTAATGTCACCACCTACACCTATGACGACAACAACAATGTGCTGACAGAAAGCACCTCGCGCACCGTAGCTGGAACGCCAGTAACAGAAGTTACCGCCTATGCGTATGACGACTTAAACAGGCTTACTAAAACCACCGATGCATTAGGCAATATCACGCAGCAGGTGTACGACCTTGCCGGTAATAAAGTACAGGATATCGATGCACTGGGACAAACTACAAATTATGATTACGATGCCTATCAGCGCCTGTTACAAACCACGTACCCAGACACCAGTTTTAGTGTTAATGCGTATGACGGCGAAGGTAACCTAACCAGTGAAACGGATCGTGATGGAAATCTGACCACATATACCTATGGTGCACTGAACCGTCTCACTGCTACCAACTATGCCGATGGTACTAGCAGTCAAACGGAGTACGACACCATTGGACGTGTTACCGCTGAAATAGATGAAAACAACAATCGTACTGAATTTGAATACGATGCTGTTGGACGAAGGACACTTACACGCGACTCGCTTGGCTTCGAGACCACCTTTAGTTACGACTTTGAGGGTAACCTCATCAGTCAAACCGATGCTAATGCCCACATCATGCAGTATGAATACGATGCGCTGGATAACCGCATAAAGACCACCTATCCAGACAATAGTGAAAGCAGCCAAAGTTATGATGCACTGGGACAGGTAACAAACCGTACCGACCAAAATGGAAAAGCAACTCAGTACAGCTATGATACACTGGGTCGATTAGAACAGGTCACCGATGCACTAAACAATCTGACGCAATACAGTTACGACGAAGTCGGCAATAAGCTAACCCAGAGCGATGCCGAAAACCGCACCACAAGCTGGACTTATGATGCCTTAGGTCGTGAAACCAGTCGAACCTTGCCACTAGGTCAAAGCGACAGTAGCAGCTACGATGCCCTTGGTAACATGCAAAGCCATACTGACTTTAATGGTCAACTAACCGGCTACCAATATGACCAAAATAACCGGATAGCAAGAATTGATTATGCCGACGGGACATTTGAGGCCTTTACTTACAATAATGAAGGTCAACGCATCAGTGCAATCACTCGCGAAGATTTAACCCAAAGCTGGTCATACGACCACCGTCAGCGCTTAACGCAGGATAACAAAACCAGTGGTGATCAAATCAATTACCAATATGACAGCGTGGGCAATCGTATAGAACTGAGCATTACGCCCAATGGTGGCAGTACACAGACCACCGGATTTGGTTTTGATGCACTGAACCGTTTAGTCACCGTGACCGATAGCAGTGGTCTGATCACCAGCTACGGCTATAACAATGTTGGCAATCGCGCAACGGTGACTTACCCTAATGGTAATGTAACCAACTACATCTACAATGCACAAAACCGCCTGACGCAACAAACCACAAGCAACGGTGCCAGCATCCTCACAGACTACCAGTACACCCTGGATGCCAGTGGACATCGAATACAAATCATCGAAGCCAGTGGTCGAACATCAAACTACATTTATGATGATCTATATCGTCTGACGACAGAGGACATCACCGATGCACTTAATGGAAACTACAATGCAAGTTACCAGTACGATACTGTAGGTAATCGAACCGGTAGTACTATCAATGGAGTATCAATGTTATACACCGTAGATGATAATGATCGACTGATACAACAGGGTGGAGAAACGTTTACTTACGATAATAACGGCAACACTTTAACAAAAGCCATTGATGCTGACTTAACCATCTATAGCTACAATGCCAAAAATGAGTTAGAAAATGCTGATATAACAGTACAGAGTGTAAATACCCTGACAAGTTATCAATATGATGTTGATGGCATAAGAAACCGGAAAGTGTTTAATGGTGAAACCATTGACTTCCTTATTGATGCTAATCGGTCCTATGCGCAGGTGGTCAGGGAAACTAATACTACGACAGGTGGCATTACTGATTATCTCTATGGCGATGATCTAATAAAACAGACGAAAGCGGCGAATGATCGTTACTATTTGTATGATGGGTTGGGGAGTACCAGAGCGTTAACAAACAGCACCGGAAATGTAACGGATACTTATGATTACGACTCTTTTGGTGAAACATTAAACCAAGCTGGAACGACTGAAAATAATTATTTATTTACTGGCGAGCAGTTTGATAGTGGGTTGGATAATTATTATTTGAGAGCGCGGCACTATGATCAGAGTAGTGGGCGTTTTACGCAGATGGATACGCATCCTGGTTGGTCGAATAAGCCTGTAACTCTAAATAAGTATTTATATGCGAATGTTGACCCTGTTAATAATATCGATCCTAGTGGTAAATTCAGTCTCAGTTCGTTAGGAACCGCCTTTAATATAGGCGCACGTTTAGTAACTCAAAGCGTAGGATCTTTATCTCGGACAACCTCTGGTTTTGTTAAAGGGGCCTCTAAACTTATCAGAACACCAGGCTTACGTTTGCAATATATGAAACAAGTCAGAGATCTAAGTAAATTAGCGGATAAGATGAGAAGCCAAGGTTACTCTTCTAAAGAAATTGCTATTGAGTTAAATAAAAAAAGACTTGCTCTGGGTCGCTTGTTTAAGAAGGAAACTCCAACATTTTTAAAAGAGAGAGCCTTCAAGAGGAATTTAACTCAATATGGTAATAAGTGGGGGCCAGATATAAAGTATTTAAGAGAGGTGGATAATAAGAGTTGGGAGCAAATAATCACAAGTGCTAGTAAACCTAGTGGAGCAATTGCTGCGTTTATTTCTATTTTTGTAAAAGGCGGTTAAATGGAAGAAAAAAAAATAATCTTAAGATCTTTCAATGTATATAGTGATATGTGTTTGTTTTCACCAGGTAGTGAGTTAGAGCTGTTGACCAATGGTGATACAGAAGTTGACGGTACATTTTCTTATCTTGGTGACTGCTTTATTGGAATATATAAAAGGGATAACCATATATTTATTGCCGTTGATAAAAATGAATATCCTATTGAGTGTCTGTCGGTGTTACATGAAAAAATAGGTCTGAGTCGATTGTTAAGAGTGAGAGTTGATGGAAAAGAAATAGAAACATGTGTTTACAAAAGTGAATTTAGTATAAAGACTTGGTTTTTGAATATTATCTCTTTTAATGATTTTTATCAGTCAGAAGAAGATTATGATTATGGGCTTTACATAAGTAATTTAATTAAAGATAAAAAGAGACAAGGAATCTTGTTAGATCCTGAAGGCAAGTATTAAAAAGAATTCTGGGTGGTGTGTGAGCTAACTGGGCTAACTGGGCTAACTGAAGGGCTAACTGAAGGGCTAACTGAGGTCGCACCTAGCTAACTGGGGTCACCTAGCTAACTGGGGTCGCACCTACGCAACCTGTTGAATAGCAAAATAATACCTGTTTAAAATAAGCCAATTAACACCTTAAAATCATCATTTCATGGCTAAAAACACGCTTTTAAGAAAAAGACATGACACAAACAATGCCACAGGCAGGAAGAAAGGAAGGAAGCCAGCCAGCACCAATGCCAACGGCCACATCACACGCTTTGAAAACGGGTCAAGTACATTATTCACCAATCATTTTGGGGGAAATAAGCCAAGCAAAAATGCATTATTTTACCCATACCCCAGAGTGAGCTTTGCCCTACCATAGTAATTGTAATAATTATTGTTATTGGTGAACTTGTAGGTCTTTTGTCTATAGATGTAAACACCATCCCAAACCCACATCTATTTGCCGCATATTCAAAAAAATCACCAGTCATCTAAAAGCATTAACGGTATTTGATAAAAAAGATGTACTATCATTTTGTTGCACATCAATGGGTTAAGGTAAGTAAGTGGGCGTTTTTTACCGCTTTTGTAGTTAATCCCTTAGTGCAACGATACGGTATTTATTTCCGAAAATGTTAAAAACGATATGCTGGCATGATGCCAGTTTGAAAGATCATTTTTATTGAATTTATTTAAGTCATCATGCCCGCATGCTCACGCCATTACTCACAATGAGCTGTGATTGATTTTTATGGTTGTGTCTTATCCGCTTCCACCCGCATATGCGGGAACAAAATCACATCACGAATAGACGGTGAATCGGTTAGCAGCATGACCAGCCGGTCTATGCCTATGCCCTCACCTGCTGTTGGCGGCAGGCCAAATTCTAACGCCCGAATATAATCAGCATCAAAGTGCATGGCTTCGTCATCACCTGCATCTTTTTCAAGCACCTGCTGTTTGAAACGGTTTGCCTGGTCTTCTGCGTCATTTAATTCGGAAAAACCATTGGCAATTTCACGACCACCTACAAAGAATTCAAAACGATCGGTAACAAACGGGTTTTGATCATTGCGTCGTGCTAGTGGTGAAACTTCTGTTGGATATTCGGTAATGAATGTTGGATCCATTAAACGATGTTCGACGGTTTTTTCAAATATTTCAATCTGAATTTTACCGAGACCGTAACTGTCTTTTAGCTTGATGCCCAGACCTTTAGCAAGCTCACGCGCACTGTCTATGTCGGATAGTGTCTGTGCAGAGATCTCTGAATTATAATGCAGTATAGAATCGAATACGGTTAAACGCGCAAAGGGGGTGGCGAAGTCAAAACTATTGCCTTCGCTTGTTACCTGGGTTGTGCCGAGTAATTGGGTCGCTAACTGGCGTAACAAGTCTTCGGTGGTGTCCATTAAATCATTGTAGTCAGCATAAGCCTGATAAAACTCAAGCATGGTGAATTCTGGATTATGGCGGGTTGAAACACCTTCATTTCTAAAGTTACGGTTAATCTCGTAAACCCGCTCAAAACCGCCAACCACCAGACGTTTTAAATATAACTCCGGTGCCACACGAAGAAACATGGGCTGGCTGAGTGCATTATGATAAGTCTCAAATGGACGCGCTGTGGCACCACCTGGAATTACCTGCATCATCGGGGTTTCGACTTCAATAAAGCCGTTGCTATCAAAATAGTTGCGGATAAATTTGATAATTTTCGTTCGAAGATAAAAGCTTTTTTTCACTTCTTCGTTAACAATCAAATCAACATAACGCTGTCGATAGCGAATTTCTGTATCACTTAAACCATGAAACTTATCGGGCAAGGGGCGCAATGATTTTGTTAGTAACTGGACATCATCAACTTTAACCGACAACTCATCGGTTTTAGTTTTAAATAAAACACCGGTTGCACCAATAATGTCACCTACGTCCCATTTTTTAAAGTCGTCGTTATAAACACCTTCAGGCAAACGATCACGTTGTAAAAAAAGCTGAATACGGCCAGACATATCCTGCAACTGTGAAAAACTGGCTTTACCCATCACCCGTTTTGCCATCATCCGTCCGGCAACGGCGACTCGAATGTTTAATGCTTCCAGCTCTTCTTTTGTTTTATCCTGATAAGCGCTAAGCAAATCACTGGCTAAGGCATCACGTCGAAAACTATTGGGAAAAGCAGTGCCGCCATTTTTACTTGCTGCAAGACGTAACGCGGCTAATTTTTCACGACGTTGTGCGATTAGTTTGTTTTCGTCTTCGGCGGTAACGGCTTTATTTTCAGTTTTATTGTCACTATTCATTCTTATATTATCCATTGCTTTTAAAGCCCGTTTTTCAAACTCGCTTCAATAAAAAGATCAATACCACCATCTAATACCGCTTGTGTATTACCGGTTTCTACGTTGGTTCTTAAGTCTTTTATACGAGACTGGTCTAATACGTATGAACGTATTTGACTGCCCCAGCCAATATCCGACTTAGTCTCTTCCAGTTCTTTTTGGTCTGCATTGCGTATCTGCTCTTCACGTTCATACAACTTTGCTTTTAACTGCTTCATCGCCGCATCTTTATTTTTATGCTGCGAACGTCCACTCTGGCACTGTACAACGACATTGGTCGGCAAGTGGGTAATACGCACGGCTGATTCTGTTTTGTTTACATGTTGCCCGCCGGCACCACTGGCACGATACACATCAATGCGCAAATCAGCGGGGTTAATGTTTATTTCGATATCATCATCAATTTCGGGGGAGACAAAAACGGCGGCAAAGGAAGTATGTCGGCGATTACCGGAATCAAACGGGGATTTACGTACCAGGCGATGGACTCCCGTTTCGGTGCGAAGCCGCCCAAAAACGTATTCGCCAGAAATACTGATAGTGGCACTTTTGATACCTGCGACCTCACCCGGTGAAACTTCCATCAATTCGGTTTTAAAATCATGAGACTCACCCCAGCGCAGATACATGCGTAATAACATTTCTGCCCAGTCCTGTGCTTCGGTGCCACCGGAACCGGACTGAATATCAACAAAGGCATTGCAGGCATCCATTTCACCAGAAAACATACGGCGAAACTCCAGCTCGACCACATTATCTTGCAGCGTGTTTAAATCATCTTTGATGCTGTTGATACCCTCTTCATCCTCTTCTTCAACGGACATTTGTAACAATTCATCAGCATCATTCAAGCCGGTATCAAGTTGTTCAATGGTGAGCACGATTTTTTCCAGCCTGGCACGTTCCTGCCCCAGTTTTTGTGCGTTTTCTGGATCATCCCAGATACCGGGCTGTTCCAGTTCGCGATTAACTTCTTCTAATTCTTCGCTGCGACGATCAAAGTCAAAGATACCCCCTGAGCGCATCGGTACGTTCACGCAGGTCTTTGATCTGGTTGCTTATCGGGTTAATTTCTATCATGGTTGTAACTAACTATTAGACGTTATCAAATTAAAGCGCGAATGATACCGGAGAATGCTTCTGGATTCACCTGGTATTGTGAATTTAACGCAAGTGACTCCAAAGCAGATTTCTTCACTTCACATTTACAATATGACTCTTCCAATGCTAAACACTAAATGTGGACTTTGCGATTGAATTACTTAATGCTGTTGCATGGAAAAATCAAACGACATATTTTTGGCGTTGCATTAAAACAAATATAACACAATGATTTATATAGACTATACTAAACTTGAAACCATCGTTTCAAGCATTTTAGATAAGCTCTAAACAAGATATTCATTTCACATGTGCTAGCTGGGCTGCTTGCAATAAAATCAATATAAATATCAATATAAATAAGTGTGCAAAGATACCTGGAAAAATATTCGGAACATCACCATGTTATATCGTCTTGAAAAACTCCTGAAAATTGTTCTAATCGGCTGGGTTTTACTACTTAGCACAGCAACTTATGCCATTAACGTAGCTGATGTTGCCAGTGGAGTTACCCCTGCACAAATGCAAACCGTGTTGACAGGCAGCGGGGTAAGTATATCCAATCTGACCATTACCAACCCCGGGAACTGTCCTAACTTTAATCGCGGAGTAGGTGTTTTCAGCAACGGTACAACGGCAGTTGGCCCCGGCCCGGTATTGGGTGAACCAGGCGGGGTGATTGTTTCTAATGGTGCCTTTAATACAGGTAATATCCTAAACACTGCAAATAATGTAGGAAATGTAAGCAATACCTTATGCAATGGTCGCACCAGTGACCCGGACATGGTCGCCATTGAAGCCGGTACGGTCAATGGTGAGTATGCTGCCATTGAATTTGATGTGATACCTCAAGCTACCACCCTCGCCATCCCGTTTCAATTCGGCTCCGATGAATTTCCGGAATATGTGTGTAGTAACTTTAATGACATCGTTGGAATATTTGTCAGTGGTCCCGGTATAAATGGAGCTTTCTCTGGTGGCTTAAATGCTGAAAACTTTGCCAAAACAGCCGGTGGTGATTTATCATCAATCAACTGGGTGAATACGGGTACAGTGGGACAGAACGGTAATCCCGTAAATTGCGGCAGCCTGCTAAATGCAGCGTTTTATACAGATAACAGTAATGGCAATGCCACGGGCGGTAATGCTACCGTTGCCCTGACCAATGCCAATCTTGAAATGGACGGTTTTACCAATACCCTGTACCAACCGATTAATGTTATTCCCGGTCAACGCTATCATGTAAAAATTGCAGTGGCGGATTCCGCAGACCGGGCCTGGGATTCAGTGGCATTTATTCACCCGTTATTTAGTACTGGTGCGTTTTCCGGTTTTGACTATGGTGATGCACCCAATAGTTACGCTACCTTAACCAGCAGCGGTGGTCCCAGCCACGGCATTGATAACACCATATTTTTGGGCGCTGGTACACCTGATAGCGAGATTACCGGCCTGCCTTCAGTCAATGCCGATGGTGATGATTTAAATAACATAAACGATGAAAATGGTGTTATCAGTTTTCCTGCATTAGTAAGCAGCGCAACATCCTATAGTGTGAATGTAAATGTAAGCAATAATTCAGGTAGCTCTGCCCGCCTCGTCGGCTGGATAGATTTTAACCGTAACGGTTCTTTTGAATCGGGTGAAGGTACACAAACCACTGTTGCCAATGGCTCAACAAACGCGACCGTGGCGTTAAACTGGCCAGCCATTTCAGGACTGGTTGTTGGTGATAGCTATGCCCGCATCCGTTTTTCCAGTGATCTTGGGTTATCAATATTTACCACCGGCAGCACCATGTCTGATGGTGAGGTGGAAGATTATCCAGTAACCATTCAAAGCATTAATTTTGACAAGTTTGTCAGTACCAATGCAACTTGCAGTGATTCGCTTGATAGCTTAACAGTAACACCCGGAACCAATGTTTTTTACTGTTATACGGTATCGAACCCTAATGCACAGGCATTTGTTATTAGCTCGGGGAATACATCAGATGACCAGGGTCATGATATTTCCGGGTTGGAACAGAATTATCCACCTGCAGCATCACAAGCGGTAGTTATTGGTCCTATAGTCGCTGGCAGCGCACAACTACCAACTGGTGTAACCACGATTAACAACGCACAGGTTATGGTTACCATTAGCGGAATAGATGTGCCTAAAAATGACAGCGCGAGCCTTACTGTTAATATTAACCCTCCCACTAGTGGCATAAAACAACTTTACTTTGATCGTATCAATACAGGCACACCGAATCTTACACGTAACCCACCTGCAACCAATACACGAACCGGTAATATAAATGGGGGGACAACATTCACCTTAAATCAGGGTAGTATTTTTGAGGCACCCTTTATTATCAGTGGCGGCAGTAATGTCATTGTTCAAATGATTATGGAGCGACGTAATGGTGGTGGCGCACGCACGGTACAGGTAGAACTGTTTAATGGCAACACGGGTACACTCATTGGTACTAACGCAGTCACCTGGAATGCGGGTGGTTTACAGACTTTGCAGGCAACGATCAATATTGCAAGCGATGTCAATTTTATAGTCAATGACTTCGTGCAAATTGTACTGACTAATACTAGTGCTAACAATCGGCGTATGCGATTACACACATTACGTAATAACGGAGGCAGATCGGAAATACAAATGCAATCCAATACAGTAATTAATATTGATAACATAACTGTATTTTCTGAGCCCTACCCTGGCATCACTCAATTTCCATCATATGAGCCGAGTAGCACAGTTTATATCCGTGCCACAGTCAGCGACCCGTTTGGCAATGCCGATATTACCAGTGCCAATATAAGCATTACCGATCCAACACCTGCCGTACAGGTAAACAATGCTGTCATGACAGAAATAGCCACCCCTACAGCAGCAACCAAAGTTTATGAGTTCTCCTATACCATTCCCGTCAGTCCTGATGGCATTTGGGATATAAACATTACTGCTAACGAAGGCAGTGAAGGCACTGTTTCGCACACCTTACAATCAGGCATGATTATCGGCACAACAAATTTCACCATTAGTAAAAACAGTGTGGTCTTATCTGATCCGGTGAACGCAACAAACCCCAAAGCCATACCGGGTGCTATTATTGAATATACAGTAAATGTTGAAAACGCCGGTTTTGGTTATGCGGATACCGACTCATTTGTTATTTCTGATCCGGTAGCACCGGGTACCACTTTCTATTTTGGCTCACCACTCAACCCAATAAACTTTATTGATGGCATAACAACTAGTGGTTTAACATTTACCTTTATTGACCTTGCCAGTGTCATAGATGATATAGATTTCTCTAACGATAATGGTGCGAGCTTTGTTACCCCGACAGCTGATGCCAGTGGTTTTGATTCAACCGTACCAGCAATTAATTTCATTCGCGTCAACCCGAAAGGAGAGCTAAACGGTAGTGACGGTACAAATAATCCGTCAATGCAAATTAATTTTAGAGTGAGAGTGGATTAAAAGGTGACTGGCAGTTTTTTAAAAAAACATACAGCCGTTTTTAAAACCATTTTTTATGACAACTTCTCTTTATCAGGTTCACGTCTAATGGTTGCGATAAAACGAGGTAAAAATAGTACAGCGGCTAATAAGGCGATGGCAATTAATATGGTTTCTATCAAACCATCAGCACCGCTGACTGCTTCCCGACCGGCATGACCTATATAGGTATAAGCAATACTGCCGGGAATAATAAATATAAACGTGGCTAACACATATTCTATAAAACGAATTCTGGTTAAGCCTAACGCATAGTTCAATAAATTAAATGGGAACAGTGGCACCAGTCGTACAAATGCCACAAAACGCCAGCCTTCTGTTTCAACACCATTGATTAATTGTTTTAACTTGCCGCCAGAACGTTCTGAAACAAAGTCAGAGGCAAGATAACGTGCAATAAGAAAGGATAATGTTGCACCAATTGTTGCTCCTGTCAGGTTATACAAAACGCCCCACACCGGGCCGAAAATAATGCCGCCAGCAAGAGTGAAAATTGCACCTGGCAAAAACAACACAGTAGCAATGATATAGGCCAGTATAAAGAGAACCGGTGCCCACCAGCCAGCCTGATTAAGCCACTGTTCAATCAGTTCTACACTAAAAGATTCACGGTAAAAAATAGCTAATGATATGGTGGTGACTAATATCAGGGCGATAATGATGCGAACTACATGTTTATTCATTATTTTTGTAACGACTATTGATGACATACTCCGATATTTTTCCAATAAAAGGTAGCACTAACATTTTATGCAACCAGGTAACTTCACTGGGCTGATTAAACTGGTGAATGCCAATAGTCATTTTGTTGTGCCCCGCTCTTGGTTGTTCGCGGTATGTGCCAAATAATCTATCCCACCAGGGCAGGTTAAAGCCAAAATTACTGTTGGTTTCATCAGGTTCGACTGAGTGGTGCACCCTGTGCATATCAGGGGTAACAACGAATAAGCGCAAATATTTATCCAACGTTAAATTTAACCGTACATTACTGTGATTAAACATCGCCGTCGCATTTAATAATACTTCAAAAATAATTACCGCGATGACAGGAGGGCCTAAAACGATAATGACTGAAAACTTAATCAACATGGACAGAATAATTTCCAAGGGATGAAAACGTGCACCGGTGGTGACATCAATATCAGGATCGGCATGATGTACGCGATGCAATCGCCATAGCGTGGGTACCGCATGCACCATAACATGTTGCAGATATATCATTCCATCCATGATAATAACCGAGGCTATAACAGCAACCGGTAACGGTACAGAGTAGTAATTAAAAATGCCCCAGCCCTGTTCGCTGGCAAAAAACGCCATACCCACCGCCGCCGCTGGAAACAGTAAACGCAGTAATACACTGTTTAAAACCACCAGTGCCAAATTATTCGACCAGCGCAGTAATTTAGGTACAATAAGCTGTCGCCTGGGCGCAACCATTTCCCATATCGCCATAATAATAAATACGCCAAAAAAGAAGCTCAGGCGTATGGTTATTTCATGATTTGTAATAAATGTATTGATATCCATAAAGTTAGTTTATCAGTGAAGTAACCTGCCCGGTACTTCGGCAAGGTAAAAATAATTTCGTAGTACCTTGTATTGATGTTCTCAGAGCGGGATAATTCAGCTTCTGAAAAATATATTTCCTGACCCATAATCTCAACCCATATTCATAACAGCAATCGATATTCCCTTGTTACAACTTCAAACACCTAAAAAAAACCAGCAAACATGGTGGAACCGGCTCTACGGCAGTGCTTTAGCCTTATCCATCGTCGAAGCATCTCGCAAACACACAAATGGCCCTCTGGTTATTATTGTGGAAGACGTTGTCCACGCTGACACCTTAACCAAAGAGATTGAATTCTATAAAGATGAAAAACAGACACTTTTTCATTTGCCCGACTGGGAAACCCTGCCCTACGATATATTTTCCCCGCATCAGGATATTATTGCCGAAAGATTAACCACCCTTTATGCGCTAC
>CAZALW010000045.1:0-15074 GCA_964485705.1 uncultured Thiotrichaceae bacterium | reverse complement strand
AATTACTTTAGTATTGAAAGCAAACCTTCCAGTTCATCTCGCATCTGGCGAATAATCTGCTGGCTTTGTGAATTATCATTAGCGACATCTTCACCGGTCAACTTTAGTCTGGCACCACCAATAGTGTAACCCTGATCATATAACAAGCTACGAATCTGACGTATTAGAATAACGTCATGACGTTGATAATATCGACGATTGCCGCGACGTTTTACCGGTTTTAGCTGGGCAAACTCCTGCTCCCAGTAACGTAAAACATGGGATTTGACGCCACATAATTCGCTGACTTCTCCTATGGTGAAATAGCGTTTTCCTGGTATGACGGGCAGCTTGTCATTATTATTAGTATTATTATTGCTGGCTTCCAGCATAAGCTTCTACTCTTTGCTTCAATTTTTGTCCGGGTCTGAAGGTGACGACACGACGAGCGGAAATGGGAATTTCTTCGCCTGTTTTTGGATTGCGACCAGGTCGCTCAGTTTTGTTTCTTAACACAAAATTTCCAAAACCAGAGAGCTTTACATGATTTGCATCACCTAATGCAGCGCGAACCTCTTCAAAAAACAATTCAACCAGTTCTTTGGCTTCGCGTTTATTCAATCCCAATTCTTCGTATAAACTTTCAGCCATATCGGCTTTCGTCAATGCCATACCTACTCCCGGAGTGTAGCAGCAAATTTTTGATTTAGTGTAGATACGATATTTTCAATTTCAGTATCTACCTCACTGTCTGTAAGAGTGCGGGAAAACTCCTGTAAAATCAAGCCGAAAGCAACACTTTTTATCCCTTCAGCTACGCCTTTCCCTTGATATATATCAAATAGTTGTGTTTCTTTAAGTAAATTTGATGATGCCGTTTCAATTGTTGATAAAATTTCAGCCACAGGAATTTTTTCATCAACCAGGATAGCAAGATCTCGCCTTACTTCCGGGAAACGCGATAATGGACTGAATGCCGGAATACGGTTATTTGCGATAGCACTCTGTTTTAACTCAAAAACATAGGTTGTCGGATCAATATCCAGTGCTTTCTGTACTTCTGGATGCAACGCGCCTATCCAGCCAACAATCTGGTTTTCCTGCTTAATGCATGCACTTTGCCCGGGATGCAGCGCGGGATGTTGTGCGGAATGTTCTGCTGCTTCAAAAACGGTCACTTTCGATGAAAACGCTAACAATGCTTCTACATCGGCTTTAATATCAAAATAATCCACTTTTCGAGTTTCATCGAGCCATTGTTCATTATGTATGTCGCCACAAATAACACCGGCGAACATAGGCTCCTGCTCAATGCCATTAATACCAGACCTGGCAGCCGTAGGCTTACCATATGGTTTAAAGCACAAACCGGTTTCAAACAGCCGTACTCTATTTTGCTGGCGGTTTACATTGTGTTTTAGCGCGCTAAGCAAGCCCGGCCACATGGTGGTACGCATCACCGACATTTCTGAGGACAGTGGATTGGCCAGCGTTATGGTTTTCGATTGTGGATCCAGTATTTTCTGTAACGAAGGGTCTACAAAACTATAACTAATCGCCTCATAATAGCCACGGTTGACCAGACAGTTTTTTAGTGTACTGAGTGCATTTCTGGCTTCCGGTCGTGGCTGAATAATAGAGTGATAACTCGGACATGTTCGAGGGATATTATTGTAACCATAAACACGAACCAGTTCTTCCAGCAAATCTGCTTCAATCTGAATATCAAAACGAAAACTGGGTGGTTTTACCAACCAGCCGACCGCCATGGATGGCGGAAGTGTGGAACATGCAGGAGCAATTTTTCCACCATCTGCTAGCACCTTCACTTCCATAGCTAAACGTTGGAATATATCAGTCACTTCATCGCTTGATAAATCAATGCCGAGCACACGTTTAATTTGGCTATAGCGCAAATGTATCTCTATGCTATCTTCAGGGTGTGCCGCAGTTTTATGTTCAAGCACAGAGCCAACATCACCGCCACAGACTTCCAGGATTAATGTCGTAGCCCGCTCAATTGCTTGAAGCTGCAGCTTAGGATCGACACCACGCTCAAAACGGTGCGAAGAGTCAGTGTGCAAGCCATAACTTCGGGCTTTACCGGCAATAACTTCAGGTTTAAAGAATGCGCTTTCAAGAAAAATATCCGTTGTCGAATCAATAACTGCAGAATCTTCGCCACCCATAATACCGGCAAGCGCAAGCACTTTGACATCATCCGCAATAACTAATGTTTTTTCCTGTAGTTCGATGCTTTTACCGTCTAATAATGTGATTTTTTCTACATCGTTAGGCTCTGTGGTTTTTGCATAGCGAACCGTGATCTTGCCACTCAATTTTTGCAAATCAAAGGCATGCATGGGTTGACCCAGTTCCAGCATGACATAGTTGGTGATATCAACGACTGGACTTAAACCACGGATGCCGCTACGACGTAAACGCTCCAGCATCCACAGTGGTGTTTGCGCCTTTACATTAATACCTTTGATAACACGGCCACAATAATGGGTGCATGCTTCACTCTCAAGAATTTCGGCATGAATCTCAATGGGAAAGGCATCTTGAGTGGTTGGTTTTATCGGCTGCCATTGCTGCCTGGTTAGTTCACACTGGTTGAGCACGGCAAGTTCACGAGCGATGCCTTCAATGCTTAAGCAGTCACCTCGATTTGGCGTTAAATCCAGCTCAATAATATGGTCATCAAGTTGCAGATATTCACGTATGTTTTGACCTATTGGCGCATTTTCAGGCAATTCCATCAAACCCTCCGCACTGTCGGCCAGACCCAGCTCTTTTTCTGAACACAACATACCAAAAGATTCTACGCCACGTAGTTTCGCCGGTTTAACCTTCCATGTTTCATTTTTATGGGCTCCGGGCAATACTGCGCCGACTTTTGCCAGTGGAATTAACAAGCCAGGTCGAACATTTGCCGCACCACAAACAATTTGCAGCGTCTGGAAACCATCTGTTACCTGACAAACATTTAACTTATCTGCATCAGGGTGTTTTTCCATGGACTCAACACGTGCGACAAGCACGTCTGAGAAGTCCGCTGCAGCCGGTTCCAGACTATCGACTTCCAGCCCGGCCATGGTCAACTGATCACACATTTTCTGTGTTGAAATATCAGGATTAACCCAACTTCTTAACCATTGCTCGCTAAATTTCATGGTCTGCTCCCTTGCAAACTTTCATAGGCGAACTATTGCTAAACTGCTGCAAAAATTTAATATCATTTTCAAAAAATAAACGTAAATCATTCACCCCGTAACGTAACATCGCGAGGCGCTCTACCCCCATACCAAAGGCATAACCGGTATATTTTTCGGTATCAATGCCAGCCGATTCAAACACTTTCGGGTGCACCATGCCGCAGCCTAAAACTTCCAGCCAGCCGGTGTGACCACACACCCGACAGCCTTCACCTTTACACATCACACATTGAATATCGACTTCTGACGAGGGTTCGGTAAAAGGGAAATACGAAGGTCGAAAACGTGTTTGTAAATTTTCATTTTCAAAAAACTGTTTAAGAAAATCAGCCAGCGTACCCATCAAATCGGCAAAACTCACGTTTTCATCAACCAGCAAACCTTCAACCTGATGAAACATCGGGGTGTGCGTTAAATCTGAATCACATCGATAAACACGACCTGGGGCAATGATACGCAATGGCGGTTTATCGGTCTCCATGTGACGCACCTGAACCGGTGAGGTATGGGTACGCAACAGAGTATTGGCATCAAAATAAAAGGTATCGTGCATGGCACGTGCAGGATGATGCGAGGGAATATTCAGGGCTTCAAAGTTATGGAAATCATCTTCAATTTCAGGGCCTTGTTCAACGGTAAAACCCAGGCGTGAAAATAAATCTTCGATACGAGCCATGGTTCTTGTTACCGGGTGCAAACCACCCGCTTGCTGACCACGCCCCGGCAGGCTGACATCAATTTTTTCACTGGCTAATTTAGCATTTAGTTTTTTTGCTTCCAGCGACTGCTTACATTGCTCAAGTGCCTGTTGCACTTCACGCTTTGCATTGTTGATATCCTGACCTGCCGCTTTTCTTTGCTCTGCAGGCAGTTTACCCAATGTTTTTAACAATGAGGTCAACTCACCTTTTTTACCCAGGTAATCAACTCGAATCTGATCCAGAACGTCCAGATTGTCAGCCGCATTGATTGTTGCAAGTGCATCTGCGGTTAACTTTTGTAAATCCACGCTTTAACTCCTGGTCTTTAGTCTTCAGTCGTTTGACTCACGACTAATGCTTGCCTACAAGTTATGCACCGTCATTCCCGCATGTTTTTAGCGGGAATCTATTAGCTACAAGCTGGATTCCTGCTAAAAACATGCAGGAATAACGAGGTGGTTAATTGTTAACGACTCACGACTTATAAAGGTAATTACAATCTTTCTTATTCACCACAAAAAAAAGGGAAGCACACTCCCCCTTTTTTACTGATTAAGCACATTCGACCTAAACGGTCGAATACACTCGCAAAGTTTAAGCGGCGAGCGCTTGTTTGGCTTTATCAGCGATTTGTGTAAAGGCCGCCATATCATGCACTGCAAGGTCAGCCAGTACTTTACGGTCAATGGCAATTTCTGCTTTTGACAGACCATTGATTAAACGGCTGTACGAAATGCCGCATTCAGCTGCAGCGGCATTAATACGCACAATCCATAATGCACGGAATATGCGTTTTTTAACACGGCGGTCACGGTATGCATATTGTCCGGCTTTAATAACCGCCTGGTGTGCAACACGATAAACACGACTGCGTGCACCGTAATAACCTTTTGCTTTGGCTAAAACTTTTTTATGTTTAGCTCTGGCCTGTACGCCTCTTTTTACTCTTGGCATTGTTCTATTCTCTATCTAACTATCTAATTTAGCGAAATGACTCTAAGACAAGCTTGTCTCATAAGCCATATATACCCACAACTACTGGTATGGCACTACACAAATGGAAGCAGGCGTTGAATCATCTTCTTATCATGTTCATGCACCTGTGCATCATCACGTAAATGACGCTTACGCTTGGTACTCTTTTTGGTCAAAATATGACGACGATGTGATTTACCACGTTTAAATCCGCCAGAGCCGTTTTTACGGAAACGCTTTGCAGCTCCCCGGTTTGTTTTCATCTTAGGCATATGCCTTCTCCAATCTAAAAGTTTTAAGTTATAAGTCTTAAGTTGTAAGTTTTTATACTGCTAACTTAAAACTTTTAACTTATAACTTTGTTATTTCGTTTTCTTCGGCCCTAAGACCATCACCATCTGTCGACCTTCCATGCCCGGCATTTGTTCCACATTGGCGATTTCTTCCAGATCAGCCACAACACGCTTCAATAATTCCATGCCTAATTCCTGGTGGGCAAATTCACGACCTCGAAAGCGCATCGTCACTTTGGTTTTATCACCATTTTCAAGAAACCTGGTCAGCTTACTGAGCTTGACTTTATAGTCACCTATCTCGGTACGAGGGCGGAACTTGATTTCTTTGACCTGGGTGCGGCGTTGTTTCTTTTTCGCGCCCTGTTTTTTCTTGCTATTTTCGAACCTGAATTTACCAAAATCCATGATCCGGCAAACAGGTGGTTTTGCATTGGGCGAAACTTCAACTAAATCCAGTGAGACACTTTTAGCTTTAGCTAGTGCCTCATCGCTTGTCATGATACCGAGTTGTTCACCTTCATGGTCAATAACCCGTACTTCAGGATAAGTGATGTCACTATTTATGCGTGTCTTTTTTGGTGCGGCGATAGTTTTATTCCTCTAAAACGTATAACTATAAAACAGAACGACCGCGGCACGCGATTTCCAATGAAAACCTGCTGGTAACCTCGTCAATTGACATAGCTCCCAGGTCTTCACCGCTTCGCGTGCGAACGGCCACTGTATTTGTTTCAAGCTCCCTATCGCCGACAACCAGCATGTAGGGAACCCGCTGTAAAATGTGCTGGCGAATTTTATATCCAACCTTCTCATTTCTCAAGTCCAATTCTACCTTAAATCCTTGCGAAACAAGACTTTTTTGCATTTTTATAGCAAATTCGGCCTGTTTGTCGGTAATATTGAGAATCACAGCGTGAACCGGCGCCAACCAGAGCGGAAATTTAGCCTCGTGTTCTTCGATCAAAATACCAACAAATCGCTCAATAGAACCTAAAATTGCACGATGTATCATCACTGGAGTATGTTTGCTGTCATCGGCAGCAATATAATGAGCATCGAGACGACCTGGCATGGAAAAATCGACCTGTAAAGTACCACATTGCCATTCACGCCCCAGACAGTCACGTAAAACAAATTCTATTTTCGGGCCATAGAAGGCACCCTCACCCGGCTGCAGTTTCCAATCCAGTTTTTTGTTATCCAGCGCCACTTGCAACGCTTTTTCGGCTTTATCCCAGGATTCATCATCACCCACACGCTGTTCCGGTCGAGTGGATAGCGCGACTTTTATATCGCTGAAACCAAAATCCTCGTACACTTCATAAACCAGATCAATAAAGGCGGAGACTTCATCCTGCAACTGATCTTCTGTGCAGAAGATATGCGCATCGTCCTGCACAAAGTTTCTTACCCGCATCAAACCGTGCAAAGTGCCAGAGGGCTCATTACGATGACATGAGCCAAATTCAGCCAGCCGCAAGGGTAAATCACGGTAACTTTTCAAGCCCTGGTTAAACACCTGTACGTGGCAGGGGCAGTTCATCGGTTTTATCGCATAGTCACGATTTTCTGAGTGTGTGGTAAACATCATGTCACCGAATTTGTCCCAGTGACCTGACTTTTCCCACAAACTGCGATCGACAATTGATGGTGTGTTTATTTCCTGATAATCGTGCTGACGCAATTTTTCTCGAATATAGTTTTGCACCGTCAAATAAATTGACCAGCCTTTTTCATGCCAGAACACCATGCCCGGTGCTTCTTCCTGCATGTGAAAGAAATCCAGTTTTTTCGCCAGTTTTCGATGATCGCGTTTTTCGGCTTCTTCCAGTTGATGCAAATACGCATTCAGCTGTTTTTTATCCGGCCATGCGGTTCCATATACACGGGTTAGCATTTCATTATCTGAATCACCGCGCCAGTAGGCACCAGCGACTTTCATCAGCTTAAAGCCTTTACCCAGTTTGCCGGTACTCGGCATATGCGGACCGCGACAAACATCAAACCAGTCGCCCTGACGGTAAAGTGAAACCTCTTCACCATCTGGAATAATATCCTGAATGATTTCTACTTTGTATTTTTCACCAAGTTCAGCAAAGGTTTTTACTGCCTCAGCTTTATCCATCACTTCACGCACAATCGGCAGATCACGCTTAACAATTTCACGCATACGATCTTCGATAACTTTTAAATTTTCATCGGTAAAGGGCTTGTCACGCGCGAAATCGTAATAAAAACCGTTTTCTATTGCTGGGCCGATGGTCACCTGGGTACCGGGAAATAACTCCTGTACGGCTTGCGCCATAATATGCGCGGCATCGTGGCGCATCAGTTCCAGAGCATCTTCATCACGGGAGGTAACGATGGCGAGCCGGGCATCGCTTTCTATCAGGTAAGAGGCATCAACCAGCACGTCATTGACACGACCTGCCAGCGTTGCTTTGGCCAGGCCGGGGCCGATATCCGCGGCCACATCCATGACTGTCAGGGGTGCGTCAAAAGAACGTTGACTGCCATCAGGCAGGGTAATAACCGGGTTGTTTTGTGGCATGTATATCTCCAGTGGCGATCATTACGAAAGACCGCTTGCGGTGTTTGTTTAAAAAAGTTGTGACTGCATCATTTAGATGCATGTATTAGTGGTAGGCACGAGTGGATTACTCCGGGGTTATGAAATACTTCCTGTATTTCATCCTGCGGACCACACTCTTATGTGTTCAAATTCGATCCTGTCGAATTTAGTCTGCCCTCCACCCTTCGGGCCGCCTAAAAAATAGGCGTTCTAAATTGCTCCAGGCAATTTAGTCGAACCAACAGTGGTTCTCACCCACTGATAAAAATGGTAGGCACGAGTGGATTCGAACCACCGACCTCTTCCATGTCAAGGAAGCGCTCTAACCAACTGAGCTACGCGCCTGTATCAAGGTCGCGAACACTAACAAAAAATGCCTTTTTTCTCAAGGCACTTTTACACAAATCCTCATCTATATTAGAAAAAAATAGACTTGTGGTATATATTCCTTAGAATGCCTAATGAGATACATTTATATTCATGCATCATGGAGATTTAGATGAAAAACTTATTGACACTTTCAGCATCAACGGCTTTTCTTTCAGGACTCTTATTCATCGCTGGCTGTAGCAGCGATGACAACAGCAGTAGTAACGGTGGTGGTGGTGGTGGTACCACGGTGCCAGAAAATGCAGTCCTGATTAACACTTCACCCATCGCGGAAACCACAACTACCACTGCCGTAGCAACCGGCGCTTCACTTGTTTCCATTTTTGGCGTGGAAGCAACGACAGCACCAACCGCAAGAGACATAATAAACATCCTTTTAGAGAAAATTCACAACAGGAGCCAAAATTCAATAGACATCGTCACCGGTGTTGACCTTAGTGCTGATTTTTGCCCTGCGGGTGGCACTGCAAACGGAGATGAGGTAGAGACCCCTACCTCATATGTTGCTAACATTACTTTCGACGCTTGTAGTGATGGTTTCGCTACAATCACAGGTACTATTTCTATTAATTCCACGTTTTCTGATTCTGCCGGCCCTTACACCGATAATTTTTCTGGGACTTTAACACTAATAATCGGTAGTAGCAGTGTTGGGTTTAACAGCTTTAGCTTTCTCCAGAGCGGCGACGATAGCACTGGCGCTTACACTATTACGGCCTTTACCTTTGCCATTGATCCTTCTCCCGGCGGCGGTTATCTGGTGCAACTTACCCAGCCACTTATTGGTAATGAATTTGTTTCCTGTGAACTTACCGGCGGACAGGTACTTGTTACTGGTGCGTCTGGCTCCCAGGCGCGTGCAACTGTCAACCCTGGTGGCAGTGTGAAAATTGAATTTCATAGTGGCGATGGAAACTTCGTAGAAACGGATAATAGCCCAATTCTCTGCCTGATCTAAAACCAGCTGTTTTATAATGAACTGAACGGGGCTTTGAGCCCCGTTCTTTTTAATAACGTGAAAAATAAATCATTAATTTTATCGGTCTTTCTGATAAGCAGTCATTGTTACGCAGCTGATAACAGCGCCACACAATTAAGCATTTCGCCGTCAATACTGCATTTTGATTACACCGAGTTCAGCACCACGGATAAAATACTGAACCGTGAATTAGGCTGGTTACCGGGAGTCGAAGCCAGATTAAGCCACGCTATATCAGCAGACTGGTTAATCCAGATACAGGGCGCTTATTACCTGGGCACTGTCGATTATGCCGGCCAAACACAAGCAGGTGTACCTCACAGCACTGACACTGAAACAAAATTTTTACGATTTGGCGGCCAGATAGAAAAAGTTATTTATAAAAGAACAAATTTGTTTATTGGCATACAGTCACATCAATGGCAAAGAGATATTCAGGACAATAATAATGTCAGCGGTATTAGCGAAACCTATCAATGGATCGAGTACTCTTTTGGTGTGAGCGCCGATATATTTACTTATCAAAAAGACCTGTTTAATATCGAAGCCGCTTACCTGATAACACGAAACGCAACAATTGATGTGGATTTATCACGCATAAATTTTGGCTCGGCCACACTAGACATTGGCAATGGTGCAGGCGCACGGCTAATTCTGAACTGGAAAAGAATCAGTGAAAATAATACCCGTTACGGTCTGTCATTATTTTTTGAAGGATGGAATTTTGGCCGCAGCAACACCAAACAAACACAGGGTGGCTCATCAATCGCCTTTGTCACAGAACCCAGAAGTGAAACCCGCAATATTGGGCTGAGATTCAATATTGAATACGCATTCTAAAAGCACAAGCCGATAACGCACTAATTAGTAGAAGTGCCCTATAGTATTTACTTATGAAAGCTAATAATTATCTAAGCCTTGCCAGCCGTCTCAGCCGATGGATAATCCCGCTTGGCGCACTCATTTTAATCGCGATCTTAAGTGCCAACTATTTCTTGTCACGACTTCTGCTTGATTACTATGTTGAAGATCTGACCACAGCAACAGCGACATCAACTGTACGAAAAATTGAAACCATCTTTAATTCGGTTGCAATAAGTGCCAGCACACTGGCATCAACGGTTACCACAACCCGAGCAACTGATAACCAGACCCATCAAATGCTAAAAGCCTTTATCCAGGCCAACAACTCAATTTTTGGCATGACCGTTGCTCTGCAGCCACATACATTACATAAATCTCTGGCGGCATATTCGCCCTATTACTATAGAGATAATAAAACGTTAGCATACTCGGATCTCGCCAGCGATAGTTACAATTACCTTACGCAGTCATGGTACACAAAACCAAAACAGTTGAATGCCCCACTCTGGTCAGAACCCTATTTTGATGAAGGCGGTGGTAGCGTTCAGATGATCACCTACTCTGCGCCAATATACCTGCCTGACGGCAAAACCTTCGCTGGCATCGCCACCGCCGACATCAGGCTAAGCTGGTTAGATGAAATCATTCAGGAAATGAAGATTGGTGATAACGGGTTTGGTATTATCCTTTCCAGAAATGATGTAATAATCGCACACTCAAAAGAAGCCATTAACTTAACAAAATTAACCAAAGACAGTGTTGCGCCGGATAAGTGGCAGCAATACATCAGCAGCAAACAACAATCAGAATCAACACCCTTTAAATCCTCCTGCTCCAAACAGGCGGTTGATGGAGAATGCCGATTTGTCATCAGATCTCTGGCTGACAGCGGCTGGAAAATCGTCATCGTATTACCTGAAAAAGAACTTACCGCCAAAATCAACGCACTAACAACAAAAATTGCCGTGATTGCGATACTTGGCCTCGCCATTTTAACTATTGTTGTTATTTTCATTACACGCTACTTAACTAAACCGTTGGCACAACTCGCCAGTGCGACCAAAGGCATCGGTGATGGCAACATGGAAACAACAATACCCAAACCGGCACGTAATGATGAAATTGGCGCATTAACGGATGACTTCAGTACCATGCGTGATGCTTTAAAGGTTTACATTATTGAAGTCCAGCAAGCCACGGCAAAACAGCAAAAACTGGAAAGTGAAATCCAGATTGCCAAAGACATACAGATGTCGATGATTCCGGGCGCCGGCAATGCCTGCATCAGCAATGAAGAATACCAGTTATATGCCCTGCTAAGGCCAGCACGGTCGGTTGGTGGCGACCTGTATTATTACCAGCAGTCTGATGATGTTCTGTACTTCATCCTCGGCGATGTTTCGGATAAAGGTGTACCAGCGGCATTGTTTATGGCGAAAACCATTACCCTGTATACCCGGGCACTGCGCGACAAACTATCTCCCGGACAAACTTTCAGCATGATGAATGACGTACTGGCACAAAACAATGATGCCTGTATGTTTGTTACCGCACTGTGCGGCAGCATCAATCTGGAAACAGGTGAAGTACTGATGTCGAATGCCGGGCATATGGATCCGATTTTTCAGGTGCAGCAGAGTACACACGAATTTAAAATAAAAGGCGGCACGGCACTGGGTTTAATGGAAGATGTGGATTACCCAGACATAAACTTCCAGTTAGCGCATCAAACCACCATCATCATGTATACCGACGGCATCACTGAAGCACATGACAGCAACAGCAATCAGTATTCTGATGAAAAACTTATATCACTGATCGGCGATACTGATACCAGCAAGGTGAAGACGGCTGGCAAAATTATTATTGACAGTGTTGATGATTTTGCCGGTGATACTGAACAGTTTGATGATATAACCCTGCTAATGATTCGTTATGAATGAGTCCACAAAACACAGGCAGTTACTCACACTGCGGAGCCTGCCTGCAGATGCTGACAAGCTGGCAAATTTTCTCTCTAATTTTGTTAAATCATTTGAAATAGCCGATGAAATTCATAATGACCTGCGGCTGGCGGCGGAAGAAACCTTTATCAATATTGTTAGCTATGCCTATGAACAACTACCGCAAGCCGTCAGTATAGAACTAAACAAGCAGGCGGACAGTATCAGTATCACCTTCATAGATAGCGGTATTGCCTTCAACCCGCTGACTGACGCCGATGAATGTAAAGATTCAGATGACCACTGCGAAGGCGGCATGGGCATTCATCTCATCACGGCACTGACCGACCAACAGGAATACCGCAGAGTCGAGCAAACTAATGTATTTACGCTGACAAAGCACTATACTAAGAAACAATAAAAATAATGTATACACAGTGGAGTTAAACCATGTCTGTAGAAATCGTCATCACCCCGGAAGCAAATAATGGCAAGCGTATTTCAATTACCGGCAGCCTTGATAGCAATACTGCACCCGAACTGCAACAAAGCATAGATGCCCAAATCAACTCATCAACCAGTACAACGGTTATGGATTTTAAAAAACTGGACTTTTTAAGCAGCGCAGGTTTACGGGTTATCTTCAAAACAAAGAAGTTGATGGATAATAATGGCGGTAAATTTTTACTGGTTAACCTGCAACCTCAAATTAAAAAAGTATTTGAGATTATCAAAGCACTGGACGGCATGAATGTATTTAAGGATCAGGATGAAATGGATGATTACCTGACGGCAATGCAGAATAAGGTTAAAGATGGGGAATAGCGGGTTGTAAGTTGTAAGTTGTAAGTCATTATTAAAACACCAGTATTACAGGAACAAATTATCAGGTCAATCATAAAACCATTTTTGTTATGTGCCAGATTAAGCCTGATCTATTACATGCAAAGCTGTTTTTTACTTATAACTTAAAATCTATAACTTAAAACTGTCCTTTCAATCTTCCGCTTCTCGTATATCATCAAACACAGAATAAATATCATTTTTCCAACGTTTAAAGAACACTTTATCTTTTTCGTTATCTATCATGTCGGCATAAAACATTGGATTTGCCGTCACTAACAGCGTTTCATCTTGCTCTGCGTAAATAGAAATTTGTGGTGGCATATAGGCTGCCAACACCGGGTATGTATTGATAAGGTATTGTATCTCTTCGGTCTTACCAACAAACACGATACGATACTTATCTGTTTCATAACCCATACCCGTTAAACCAATATCAATTCGCTGGACACGCAATACCTGATAACCATGCTCTTTAATTGAAGTTTGCAAGGTTAACATTGCTTCTGGAAAACTTTGTTGTGAACGTATCATTAGCAGATCATTTGCCGTTGAGACTGTCGCCAAACACAATAATATTATGCTTAATACGTACTGAGCTAACATCTTCATAAGGTGGCATCCTCCAGCAAAGTCATATACACCTCATACATTTGCTGACAAGCATCATCAAGTTCGTGGTTATTAAATAATTCACTCAAGCGTTTAGGGTTGATCGTGCTTAGTTGAACTTTGCCGTTTTTTTCTATAACAGTAACCCGGCATGGAAGAAACATGCCGACACGCGGGTCGATGGCCAGCGCTTCAAATATAAGCCCGAAGTTACAAAAATGCAGCATCAACTGTTTTTTATTTTCCTTGCCTTCTGCAACCAGACCATGCTCAAGATAATCGGTGCGAATTAAAGTAAAATTCTGATCGGTTATGGCCTGCTTTAAATTTTCTACCGTCTCTTCCAGGTTATAGGGTGAGTCCATTATTATTGCCATTGACTGATCGTCACTTTTATCTGATATTTGCTTTAATTCAGCTGCGGATTTTTCCATTGAGCGAATATAAAAGACGATATCATTAATGTCCTGTTCAGACAGACCGGCAACCAGCATCGATGTCATCGGTGTGCCTTCACGCCCAAATATAATGGTATCGCGTATCATGGAGTCAGTCGCTGATGCCAAAAAACCAGCATTGTTTAATGCCGGCGCAATAATAGGTAAATCACGTTTACGGGAAAAAGTGACACCGGTACCTTTACCGCCGCGAGCATCTTCACCATGACATTGCGCACAGTATTTTGAAAATAAGTGTTTACCCTTTTTACTGTCACCTTTAATAAGCGTGGTATTTTCTGTTGGCGCAGGCTTATCTGACCAGCTTCTTATATGTTTAGCGATAGCATTAATCTGCACATCACTCAAACTTTCAAAAGCAGGCATAATTCTTCCTGGTCGTCCATAACGAATGGTTTTTTTCAGGTACTCATCTGACACACTATTTAAAAATGAAGGTAACGCAATCGGTACGCCGACTCCGCCATTGCCATCAACACCATGACAGGCAGAACAATATCTGCCATACAGTTCATCGCCATCCGGCGCACTGTATGCATTCATGCTAAACAATGTAATGACAAAAAAAACAAAAAATTTCATATAGAAACCTTTACACGAAAGGGATAAACTTGCTATTTCTGTCATCTCGACCAGAGGGAGAGATCTTGTTCTACCGAGGTTTAAGATCTCTCCCTCTGGTCGAGATGACAATAAGCCAAAATATGTTTTGTGCAAAGGTCTCATACAATATTTATAACCAGAGTCATTATTAATCAGGGCTTCTAACCAGGTGGCCAGTTCATATTGCGACCGGCTAACAAATGCATGTGAATATGAAAAATCGTCTGCCCGGCTTTTTCATTGCAGTTAACCACCATCCTGTAACCTTCCTCTGCAACGCCTTCCTGAGCAGCAATTGTTTTAGCAACACTAAATAAACGCCCCATCATTTGCTCATGATTTTTGCCAAGGTCATTCACCGTTGCAATATGCTTTCTGGGAATAATTAATATATGTGTTGGTGCCTGTGGATTGACATCACGAAAAGCCAGTACATCATCACTTTCAAACACGATATCAGCAGGGATTTCACCTTGCTGTATTTTACAAAACAGACAATCACTCATGGACATACCTCAATCTAAACTTACCAACGCAAATACTATGAAACGTTTATTGATGACAATCAATAAAACATCAGAACAATGTATGTTGCTTTAAGAATCAAAGCGTTGACGGCCATTAAAAGCGTGCGCCAATGT
>CAZALW010000044.1:0-15111 GCA_964485705.1 uncultured Thiotrichaceae bacterium | reverse complement strand
ACCTTATAACCTTTCTGTGATTTTCGCTACGGCTTCTATTCTCGGACAAGCTCCTAGTTTCCTGTTTCATCCAATATCCTGTAAAACCACGTCTCTTTTAGGGCGGGGATATAAGCACGACTTGCAAGGAGAATTGTAGGTCTGCATAAGACACGTTGCAGGCAAGCAACGCACACTGTGGTTGTAGTTTGCCTGCAACACATGCCTTATGCAGGCCTACACCAGAAATCCCCTTTGTTTACATGGGGGCAACACTGCTCAGTTGGAGTGTTTTGGTAGGGTTTAGCAGGCTAAATTTGAATTTCCCCAACATCTTTAATTATTATATCGGCATTAAATAGAAAATCTTAAGCCCACTAAAAAATATTTTTGAAAATTTTAGCTGAAATAGTGCATTGCTGATCAAAATTTAACGGGAAAAGACAGCTTTTTTACTAAACAAACTTGTTTAAAAAGTGATACGAAGAATAAGAAAAATCTTAAAAATCATTACTCTAACGGGCTTTGCCAGCGATTTTGTTTGGTTTTTCGACACTTATAGAGAAAAGAGAATGTATTTACTTCAGTAGTTAACAGTACATTTGTGCTGTTTTTTTAAATGTCGATGAAGTAACAAAATTGTCAACTTTTGACACAAAATTAAATCATTATTTTTCTGTTTTTTCTTTGATTTTCACAGACTTAGCGTCTAAATTCTATAGTGTTACAAAAGTTTACAAATTAATATAAAAACAGAAACAAAAATAATAAAAATAGCCACTATATCTCCCCCTCCGATAAGTGCTGTTGTTTTCAGTTTTTACGGTGAGAAATACGCCACAGCAACAGAAGCATTAAATGATAAAAAATTCTTAGTTGATATTTTGAAGCCTCAGAAATGAGGTGCTTAATTATGTGCTTTTATCAGGAAAAAAATCGGGCAAGTAATGTTGAAACATTTTAGTCATCCTCACGCAAAACAAATTTTTAATATCTTGATGATGTTAAAGATTTCCATTGTTTCATTAATAGGGACTAAAACCACTAACCAGCAGATGCAGGTAAAAAGCGTTTTCGGTAATTTAGTATCCACAATCCCGGTGGTTTCAATTTTATTTATAAGCCCATTGTTTATTTCAACCAATGTGTTTTCAGCTGCAGGTGATTCAATTAATGCCACGGCAACGATTAACTACCTTGTCGGTGGTGTGTCTGCAATTAGTAATGCATCTGCCGAATTTACTGAAGACCGCAGAATAAACTTTGTTGTAACTGAAGCTAATGGTGGTTCAGCTATTCCCGTAATTAGTGATATGACAAATGCTGTCATGCAATTTTCCATTACCAACATGGGTAATGATACGCTCGATTTTTTAGTTACAGCGGTAAATACTTCAGCCAATCCCTTTGCTACACCAGTTGATAACTTTGATCCTCTGCCTGGAACAATTCAGGTGTTTGTTGAAAACGGGGTAACACCGGGTTATCAGGCAACTGAAGATACAGCAGTATTTGTTGATGAGCTGGCGTTAAATACAACACGTTTTGTTTATGTTATTGCGGACATGCCGACGCAAGTGCCTGATGATGTTTCTGCAATAGCATTAATCGCGCAAATTGCTGAAGGTGGTGAGTCAGGTATTGAGGGTGCGGCTATCAATGCTGATGATAATGCTCATCATAGTCCTGCCGGCGTGTTCAGTAATGGTTCGATAGTTATGCCTGCCGGTGTGTCTACTACTACACCAGACTCACCTGCCAGCATGGAAACAGTGTTTAACGATCCAGCTGGTTTAAACCCCGAAGATGTCAGTACTGATTTGAAGCAGGATATTGTTGGTAATGGTCAACACACCACTACAGGTAGTTATCAACTTATGTCGCCTGTCAATATTGTTAAAACAGTCACCGTGATAGACACCTTAGGCGGCACTGATCCTCACCCCGGTGCAACCCTGCGCTATCAGTTAGTGGTTGGTGTTACTGGTAATACTGCTGTCGATAATTTGGTTGTCTCTGATGTTATCCCGGCAAATACAACTTATACCGATGATTCAATCAAGCTTAATGCAGTAAGCCAAACGGATGCAATCGATGCTCCTGTTGATTATTCGCATGCAATAGATATTTTAAACAAGCCTGTCGTTAGCATTGAGGTTGACTTAAGTCTGGGTGGTTCAGTTGCTGTTACCCCCGGTTCTACAAATATAATTATTTTTGAAGTAACAATTGATTGAGGAAAAAAATGAAAAATCAAAATCAAAACCAAAAGATAGTAACTGCATTTTTAATCTTTACCTTTTTATTGCTGGTTTCTATGAATGCCCGTGCTGAAGAAGGTGCCATACGTTTTAGTAATAATGCATTTAAGCAGGTCATTTCCAAAGCGGCAGATGGTTCGGTGCAATACGATTATGTTGAACCGGGTCTGGTGTTACCAAAAGATGTGATTTTGTATGAAATTGTTTTTGAAAACATCAGTAATCAGGATATTTCAAACATCGTTATTAATAACCCGATTGCAAATAATTCAGCCTACCGTGGTGAATCTGCTACCGGTGACTCAACTGACATTACTTTTTCAGTAGATGGTAAAAACTTTGCCGCGGCTAATTTATTAACAGTAAAAGATAAAGCGGGTAACAGCCGACGAGCAAAATCGGAAGACTATACCGCGATACGTTGGCTTGTTAAAAAAGTTTTGCAGTCGGGTGAGAAAGGCAAGGTTACTTATAAAACAACAATTAAATGAACGTTTTAAGTTTTAAGTCAAAAATATACCGGTGTTTATGCGAAGTTTAATTCAACAATTTGATCGTAAATCATGGCCTATTTTGACTGGGCCAGTTGTTTTCTCGTTCCCACGCTCCTGCGTGGGAATGCATACGGAATCTGAGTTAGCATCGGTATGCGTTCCCACGCAGGAGCGTGGGAACGAGGAACATAAAACAGTAATAGCGACTGGCTACAAAACTGCACGCAGCAGGGACGGGCCACTCATCTTCCACATGCGTGACGGGCCGCCCAATGTTACCGGCCCTCCAGGTGGAGCTGGGTCACCACGATTCATGAGTGAATCAGATCCACCGAAAACAACAGACCAGCCGTTGGAATGGCTGGTTAGAAAAAAATGTTTAAAGAAAGCCTTAAAAAATTCTTTAGAAAAATAAAAGGAAAAACGTAAACACTAATCATCTCATTAAGCTTAAAGAGATATAGATAATAGAGGTAAACATAATGAAAACAAGTAAACGAAACAGGCTATTAGGCCTGGCACTGGTAAGCAGTTGTAGTCTGTTCAGTGCAAATAATGTGCTGGCAGCGGCGGGTGATGATATTGCCAACAGGGCAACTATCAGCTTCTCTGTCGGTGGAGCAGCACAAACGGATATTGGTTCATCACCTACGGGTAATACCAGCGGTGCAGGTACTGATACCGTGTTTAAAGAAGACCGTGTGATTAACTTTACTGTAGTCCGTGGTGGTGCTACATCTCAGGCGGTACCAAATGCAATCTTGCAGGCGGTTGAATATACACTGACAAATAATGGTAATGGTGACCAGGGCTTTTTGCTGAAAGGTTTGAATAATGCGGATGCTACAGTTGATCCGCATGGTGGTAGTACAGATATTTTTGAACCAACATCTGTACAAACATTTATTGAAAATGGAACAAACCCGGGTTTTCAATTCGCTGAAGATACTGTTGCTTTTGTTGCAACATTAGCGCCTTTAGCGAATCAGGTTGTCTATGTGGTTTCTAGCATTCCATTGACTCAATCAGATGGTACAACAGCATTGCTCAATAACGACGTTGCTGTAATGACGCTGGTTGCACAGGTTGCTGTTTCACCTAGTACCGGCATCGCTGCAGATGCAATTGCCAATGATGATAATGGTAATGTTAGCCCAGGTGGTAATGGCTTTACTAATGCAACTGCGAATGTCGCTGCTGGTACTGTTAACAACATAGCTGATGATCCAGCTACTGAGCAAGTCGTGTTTAATGATGCGGCTGGTACGCAGAATGGTGCTGGTGGTACTGGTGCAATTAAAAACGCACAACATGCAGATGACAGCTCTTATACCATTCAAACCGCAACCTTAACGGTCACCAAAACCTCGACTGCGTTGTGGGATCCGGTAAATAATGCCAGTAATCCCAAGTCAATTCCCGGTGCTTATGTCACATACAGTGTTTCCATTGTCAATGCAGTCGGTGCTGCAGATGCTGCGTTGACAACTTTATCTGATGTACTGCCTGCTACACTGGCACTGGATCCAGATTTTGTAACAAATGACGGGGCTACGCCAACCAGTGCAGCAGGTGCTGGCATACGTGTCGTTAAGGGTGCAACCACCATATTCTGTACAGGTGCAGCTGATGCTGATGGTTGTGCTTATACTGGTGGTGTCGGCGGTACCATAACAGTTGACCTTTCACATGCTACATTTGCGGCGATAATGCCACTTGCAGGAAATGAAACAGTGACTGTTGAATTTAACGCCATCGTCCAGTAATCACGGAAGACTACCTGCAATCATTAGCATGTTGCAATTAATGCTGCACACTGCACAAACCTGTTTTGGCTTAATAACCAAAGCAGGTGCTTCCGTGTGCGCGTTTTTTGCTTCTGGCTTTGGTAATAAATGTGACAAAAAAGAGATGAGCTGTGTGACTGGTCGTATTACCAATCATGCAGTCCATCTTCCACAGAGCATTCAAAAAAATAAAGTAATGAATGCTTTGTGGAAGGCGGTTTTCTCAATTTCCTTAATATTTTTATTATTGGTATCTTTTAATGTTTATGCCATAACCCCACCCGGTACAACAATTAATAATACTGCTACTGCCTTATTTGATTTTTCCGGCACTGGCAGTACGGTTAGTAGTGACACGGTAGCGGTGGTTTCAACAATAATACAAACTCCTTCATCAATTAGTTTATTTCAGTTTGATGCCACAGGTACCTCCACTTTTACGCCAACAGTGGTAACACAATATGCCACAGGAGGCTCATCTGGAGCGGTTTTTGTGGTTTCCACTGATCCGGTTATGCCAATGCTTGGTGGTTCTATTGCATTAGTGGCAAGCGATCCTCAGCCACTAAATCCGGTCAATATATATGCTACCGGTGAACCGGTATTTGTTCAGGTAGATGATCAGGATCAAAACCTTAACCCCGCAGTGCTGGAAACCGTTAACGTGGTTGTTACCAGCTCTACCGGTGATTTTGAACAAATAATGTTACGCGAAACGGGTGTTAATACCGGTGTGTTTATTGGTTATGTTCAGTCATCTTCGGCATCTGCATCACATTTTGATGGCATCCTGACACTGGGCGAACAAAGCAATCTCACCGTACAATATACCGATAAGTATGATCCAGCAGATACCAGCACAGGTGGTTCACTGGTGGATCCATTTGGTGTCATCTTCAGTAGCGTAGACGGCACATTGTTAGATGGTGCGGTTGTTAGTATTCTTGATTCAACCGGTAGCCCGGCATCGGTGTTTGGTGATGATGGTATGAGTGCTTATCCAGCAACCATTGTTAGTGGTGGTAGTGCCACAGACAGTGGAGGTACAATCTATAACTTCCCAACAGGCGGTTATCGTTTTCCACGTTTAGCACCGGGTGATTATCAAATGGTGATTACTCCACCTTCTGGTTTTGATGGTCCTTCTGCTGCCAATATTGCTGACCTGCAAACATTACCAGGTGCGCCCTATGCAATAGATGTGAATGCTTCGTTTGCATCAATGTTTACACTGGTTGTTGGGCCGCCGTTACATGTTGATATACCACTGGATGCGTTAACGTCTTATCTAGTTATAGATAAAACAGTATCAAAAGACACTGCGGCGATTGGCGACTTCGTGCAGTACACACTAACCTTGAGTAATGTTGATGCCAATACCACGGCAAATAATATTGTGATTACGGATACATTGCCTATTGGTTTGCGTTATCAGTCTGCATCAGTGCGTTATGATGGTGCGCCTGCTATCGCACCACAAATTTCTGCTAATGGGCGCACAGTTGAATTTTCAGTCACTTCGCTTTTGCCGGGTAGTTCGTTACAGCTCAAGTATGTCACTGAATTAACTGTAGGCACACAATTGGGTAAAGCAGTAAACAGTGTCATTGCCACAGATGACCGTGGCACACAATCCAATACTGCCCTCGCCGCTATTACTGTTACTGAAGATTTATTTGCCAGTAAAAGTTTTATTGCTGGTCGTGTCATCATTGGTGAGTGTGATGAGGGTGGCGCACGAATGAATCCGGGCTTGCCATCGGTTCGTGTGTTTATGCAAGATGGTACTTATGCGGCTACCGATGAAAATGGTCGTTTCCACTTTGAAGGCATTAAACCCGGAACACATGTTGTGCAGGTAGATAAAACAAGTATACCGGATAATCTTGAAATTATTGACTGCGTTAAAAATACCCGTTTTTCCGGTACCCCATATTCTCAATTTGTTGACATACAGGCTGGCACATTATGGCGTACTGACTTTTATGTGCGCGAGAAAAAACCCATTACCGATAGCGCAACCTTGTTGATTCAAAGCGAACTAAATGAGGAGAACATTAAATACACCATTGAGATGGCTAACGGTGAGGTTCCAGTAAAAAATTATCGTTTAATTATTAGCTTGCCTGATGGTATTGAGTATGACTTAGGCAGCAGTGTACTCGATGGTGCAGCTATTGAAGATCCGTCTGTCAATGAAAATATGGTTGTTTATCGTTTTGGTGATTTAGGTGATAACTGGAAAAAACAACTTAAATTCCGTGGTCGTATTAAACAAAAAGCTGACGGTGATATGGTTACCACCGCCTTTGTTATGTTAAATACAGAGGCGAAGAAAAATAGCCGTTCAACACCGATTAAAAATAAACTGCAAGTCAGCCGGATACGAGCTGAAGATAAAGCAGTTATTTATCAGGCATACTTCCAGCCATTGGCAACACGGCTTTCCACAAAAAACAAGAATGGCATTCGTGAAGCGATAAAGAACCTCGGTGAAGTTGATATTACCCATAAGGAAGTCACCGGCTATTCAGATGGCGCACCAGTAAAACGAAGAAGCATCTGGCTGTATCAGGACAATACCGCCTTGTCTAAAGCCAGAGCCAAAGTTGTTGGTGATTTCCTTATCAACGAACTAAATGTTGCTGAAGAAAATATTGTTATAAAAGGAGCAGGGGCAACAGATCCAGTGGCCTCGAACGATACTATGCAGGGGCGCTCACTAAACCGCCGTGCCGAACTGGTTGTGACTACCAGTGAAGTGGTTGCACCTGGTAAAGTTGAATTGGTGACAGCAACAAGTGAAGTCAGTGAAATCGTTCTAGAAGGACAGCCTGAATTCAAAATTGAAAAATTAATAGAAGCACCGCCTGTTACTGAGCAGCAGGATATCAGTGCCTTCGATGAGTTCTGGATTAAAGATGTTTTGCCAGGTTATGAGTGGTTGATGCCGGATGTTAATTACACACCTTTTTCACCTTCAGTCAATATAGCCATTAAACACAAACCCGGTGACAAGTTTGAAATGTTATTTAATGGTGAGCCGTTAAACCCATTGTTCTATTTTGGCATGATAAAAAACAAAACCAATACCGTTGCTCGTAGTTACTGGCAGGGTGTGCATCTTAATAATGGCAATAACAAGTTTGAGTTTATTATAAAAGATAAAAATGGCAAGGTGATGAAAAAGCTAAGCCGTAATGTGATTTATGCTGGCATCCCCGTAAGAGCAGAATTGGCAGAAGAATACTCACGACTCATTGCTGATGGTCGCAATGTTCCTGTTGTTGCTATTCGTGTATATGATAAAGACGGTTTTTTTGCGCGTCCAGGGTCACGCGGCAAATTCACCCTGTCTGAACCTTATCTTTCACAGCAGGCGGTTGAAGCGTTTCAGGTGAACCGCCTGTCAGGTTTAAATCGTGAACAGCCTGAATACATCGTTGGTCAAAATGGACTTGCTTATATCGTATTAGAACCAACAACCATCACTGGCAAACTTGAAATTGATTTACCCTTTTCTGGCCGAAAAAAATCACGCTTACAAACCTGGGTTCAACCGGAAGTACGCGACTGGATTATGGTTGGTCTGGCTGAAGGCACGGTTGGTTATAACGCCGTGTCTGGCAATAAAGAAGCATTGAGTTCGGCTGATATCAACGATGAATTTTATAGCGATGGCAAAATTGCTTTCTACGCGAAAGGAAGAGTAAAAGGTGACTGGCTATTAACCACCTCTTACGATACATCAAAACAAACACAGGCCGGTGATAACCGGGTTAATCAACTCATTGATCCAAATACTTATTACACTATTTATGGTGATAATTCACGTCAACGCCATGATGCTTCCAGTGCTGAAAAACTGTATATAAAAATTGAGCGCAAACAGTTTTACGCTTTGTTTGGCGACATGGATACCGGTTTAACTATTACCGAATTATCCAAATTTAATCGTCGCATGACCGGTGTTAAATCTGAATATGATAACGGAAAAATTTCTTATACCGCCTTTGCAGCAGAAAACGTCAATAATTTCATTAAAGATGAAATTCAGGGCGAGGGCATTTCCGGACTGTATCGTTTAACAGGTAACAATATCGTTATCAACAGTGATGATATTGTTATCGAAACCCGCGATCGTTTCCGTAGTGAAATTATTATTAACACAGAGACCATGCGGCGTTACCTGGATTACAGCATAGATTACACCGATGGCACTATTTTCTTCCGCCGCCCCATACCCAGTCGAGATGAAAATTTTAACCCGGTATTTATTATTGCCGATTATGAAGTAGAAGCCCCGGTTAAAGGTGATATTACTGCCGGTGGTCGCATGGCCATTAAATTCAATCAGGGCAAAGTTGAGCTGGGTGGTAGCTTAGTGCATGATGCGAGTTACCTCAACGAAGGTGATTTAATTGGTATTGATGCGCGTATTGAAATTGATAACAAAACAGAAGTTAGATTAGAAGCCGCAACAACTGATGTGAGTGTCGCGGGTCAGGATTTAACTGGCTCTGCTTATTCAGCAGAAATTGTACATGGTGGTGATAACCTTAAATTACGTGCCTATGCAAAACAGCAGGATGTTGATTTTGGTTTAGGTCAACAATCAATCAGTCAGTCAGGTACACGTAAAGTTGGCGCCGAAGCGAATTATCGTATAACACAGCAAACAGCAATCGACGGTGTTATCTATCATGAAAACGTTTTAAGTACTGGTGCAGATAGGAATGTTGCCGAAGCTAATGTGATTTATAACAAACGTGATTACACCTTAAATGCAGGTTTGCGAATTGCACGTGATAGCGATGCGTTGGGTATCGCAAATGATTCAAATCTATTGTTATTAGGTGCAAGCAAAAGCCTGTTACAGGATAGTGTAAAACTTCGCGGTTCAGCAGAAATTGCTATTGATTCAAAAAATGAAAATATCGATTATCCATCACGGTATATTATTGGTGCTGATTATTTTATTACACCAAAGGTAAATCTGTTTGCTGAAAACGAATGGACCATGGGCAGCGATCAGGATACCCAAATGACACGCGCCGGCGTGCGATCAACCCCATGGACAAATGCACAGCTTAATACCGCAGTGAATCAGGAAGTGAATGAAAACGGCCTTCGTTCATTTGCCACCTTAGGTCTGACACAATCTTTCCCGATTAATAAACGCTGGAGTGGTGATATAGCCTTTGACCGTTCACAAACAATGCGTACACCTGGCGGCACACCCTTTAACCCCAATGTGCCCATTGCGCAGGGTACAGCCAATAATGACTTTACCGCACTTTCTATAGGGACAACTTATAATGCGCGAAGTTATACACTAAACAATCGTATTGAATATCGAACCGCTGATCTTGAAGACAAAGTTGGTGCAATTGTTAACTGGGAGAGAAACCTGAAAGGCGGAGTTGCTTACTCTGCAACAACAAAATTATTTAAAACACAACGTACAGACAACAGTGAAATAGTTGATGGTGATATTCGTTTTTCTGTCGCCTACCGACCATTACAGTCACGTTGGATTGTTTTAAATCGTCTTGATTTCAAATTTGATTCAACAACAGATCTTCTCGGCATAAAAACCCGTCAGCGTAAACTTATCGATAACCTGACAAGCAACTTCCTTATTGATAGCAGAAACCAACTGGCATTTAACTTTGGTTTGAAATATGCCATTGATAACTTTGATAGCGCTGAATTTAGTGGTATTACTGCTTTATTAGGCAGCGAATACCGTCACGATATCAGTGATATCTTTGATGTTGGGGTACACGCACATACGCATTATTCAGCAAATTCCAACGTATATAAATATTCAAGTGGTGTATCAGCAGGCTGGAACATGACACGCAACATCTGGTTAAGTGTCGGTTATAACTTTGATGGTTTTGAAGACCGTGACTTTACTGCAGCAGGTTATACTGCAAGCGGCCCTTATATCCGTTTCCGCATGAAGTTTGATCAGGATACTGCGGCGCAGATACAGAGTTGGTTGAACTAACTTTATTGGTTTGCAGTTGTATGTTTTAAGCTTTAAGTTATAAGCTACTAACATGAAAACCCATCGCCTGTTTTTTGCACTCTGGCCACCTGCACAGGTCAGGCATTCTATTGTTGAAACCTTTTCCCAGCTTCCTCCACCCGTTAAGGGGCGTTTTATGCAAGCACATAATTTGCATGTGACTTTGCACTTTATTGGTTCTGTTACTGAGGATAAAAAAGACTGTCTTCACGTTGCCGCACAAGGTCTTGACGAACAAGGCGGTGTCAAAGGCTTTGATATTGAGCTGAATTGTTATGGTCATTTTTCTAAAGTTAAAATATTGTGGATGGGAGTGCAAAATTTACCGGCTGAACTTATGCAATTACAAAAAAATCTTGGTATAGCTTTATCAGGTTGCGGATACCAATGTGATAAACGGCTATATAACCCTCATGTCACCTTAATGCGAAAATGTACAAAACCGATTGTGGTTCAACAAACATTTTCTATTCCATGGCGAGTTGATGAGTTTGTGCTGGTAGAATCAACACAGGACGATTCGGGTGTAAATTATCGGGTTATTGAAAAATATCCATTATCAAAAACGTAAGCTCAAATATTATCTGATGACCTGGCGTGAGTAGTATGTAGGTTGGGGTGAGGCACGAACCCCAACATTAGTGGCAGCCGTACCGTTTTGTTGGGGTTCGTGCCTCACCCCAACCTATGAACTTTGTTTACACAGACTGTTAATAATATATTGCTGCTGTAAAAATACGATAAACTAAACAGCATCTGAAAAATAACTTTTTACCAAGATGACAAAAAACAGTCGAATCCAGCCCATGCCAGTACAACTGGTTAACCAGATTGCTGCCGGTGAAGTGGTTGAGCGTCCGGCAGCGGTGGTAAAAGAATTACTGGAAAACGCACTGGATGCCGGTGCCACCAAAATAACCATCGACATAGAACAAGGTGGCACAAAACTTATCCGTATAAGTGACAACGGGTCTGGTATTCATAAAGATGATCTGGTGCTGTCGCTGTCACCCCATGCCACCAGTAAAATCCGCAATATTGATGACCTGGAAGAAGTGAGCAGTTTAGGGTTTCGCGGTGAAGCCTTGCCGAGTATTGCCTCCGTTAGTCATTTGCAACTCACATCCTGTTGGCAGGGTGGCGATGAAACCTGGCAACTGACGATGAATAATAGTAAAGCCAGTGACATAACCCCGGTAGCCAATAAACCAGGTACCACCATTGAAGTGCGTGATTTGTTTTTTAACGTACCGGCTAGGCGAAAATTTCTGCGTACCGAAAAAACCGAATTTTCCCACCTTGAGACCATAGTCAAACGTATTTCACTCAGTCGTTTTGATGTTGATATAACGCTACGGCATAATCAGCGTGTAGTGAAAGCTCTGCGCGGTGCGACTGACCGTTTACAGCAGGAAAAACGCATTGCTGACATACTCGGGCCGGCATTTATTGAACAGGCCGCACACATGGATTTTGCCTATGAAGGCTTACGTCTGTGGGGCTGGATCGCACAGCCAACATTCTCCCGCAGTCAGGCGGATATGCAATATTTTTATGTCAATGGTCGAATGGTAAAAGATCGCCTGGTGACACATGCTGTACGACAGGCCTATGCCGATGTTTTATTTCATGGTCGGCATCCGGCTTATGTGTTGTTTTTTGAGTGTGACCCAAAGATGGTTGATGTTAATGCGCATCCAGGCAAACACGAAGTGCGTTTCAGGCAAGGCCGACAGATACATGATTTTTTATTTCGTGCCATACACAAAAGCCTGGCTAGCCTCATTAGCAGTGATACCAGCTCACATGAATTGCAGCATTTCTCAAATACCGTTGATCGTACTGCTGACAGTACCGCTGTCGGCCAGCAAGCAGCCAACTCAACAAGGTCACTGTCTGGATTTCAGTCGCAGCAGCCATCACAATCGTCAATGCCTTTTGCAGTCGCCGAACAGCGACGCGCTTACGCTGAATTTGCACCGTCTGCAACAGCACTGAATTTACCGGCAACCGCTTTATCCACATCAGAAGGAGACGCGCAGGACATGCCGCCTTTAGGCTTTGCTCGTGCACAATTGCATGGTATTTACATACTTGCAGAGAATGCACAGGGGATGGTGCTGGTAGATATGCACGCGGCACATGAGCGTATAACCTATGAACGACTTAAAACAGCGCGTGAAAGCGAGGGCATTAAGTCACAGCCGCTACTGGTACCGATAACCATATCAGTAAGCAGTAAAGAAGCACAACTGGTGGAAGACCAGGCAGAGGTATTTAGAGAACTGGGTTTTGAAATTGACCGCATTGCCGAAGAAAGCATTAAACTGCGGCAATTGCCCATCATCTTATCAAGCAGTGATGTTGAAACATTGTTGCGTGATGTGCTTGCTGATTTACTAACCCATGGCAGCAGCACACGTATCCAGCAGGCGATAAATGAAATCTTATCAACCATGGCGTGTCATGGTTCAATCAGGGCAAACCGTAAATTAACCATAGAAGAAATGAATGCGCTACTACGAGACATGGAAATAACTGAGCGTAGCGGGCAGTGTAATCATGGTCGGCCAACGTGGATACAGCTGAGCATCGCTGAGTTGGATAAGCTGTTTATGCGTGGGCGATAATAACAGTGAATAGTGAATAGTGAGTACCAAAACGAGCAGCTGTCATCTCGACCACAAGGAGAGATCTTTTACCACAGCAGAACAAGATCTCTCCTTGTGGTCGAGATGACAGAGTAGCTGGCTCTGGTTACAGTAAATGATGAATGATCTAATTATCCAGCAAGGTACGACTCCAGATTCGCCAGTTGCCCTGTTTATCATGGGGCCTACCGCCACTGGAAAAACCGATTTGGCACTCTCTATCTATTACGAAATGGAAAGTGACTTAATCAGTGTTGATTCAGCGCTGGTTTATCGGAGCATGGATATCGGTACTGCAAAGCCCGATAAACAAACCTTACATAAAGCACCGCACCATTTAATTGATATTATTGATCCTGCAGAAGTTTATTCGGCAGGGCAATTTCGTGAAGACGCACTGGGTTTAATGCAGCAAAGTGTGACCAATCAACGTGTACCAATACTGGTTGGTGGCACGATGCTGTATTTTAATGCCCTGCAAAAAGGTTTGGCGAACATGCCTGAGGTTGATAATGCGGTCAAGCAGGCAATCGAAGCGGAAGCAAAAATTAAAGGAATTTCTGCTATGCATGAGCGTCTGAAAAGTGTTGACCCGGTGTCTGCTGAGCGTATCCACCCCAATGATCCACAAAGGATAAAAAGGGCGCTGGAACTTTTTGATGCTACCGGTAAAACCTTGACGGCGTTTTGGCAGGAGCAGAAAAAAAATCAGGAAAAACAGAGCTTTCCATACCGGCGCATCAAAATTGTGTTAATGCCTGCTGATCGTGTAGAACTGCGTAAGCGTATAACGCAGCGTTTCGATCTTATGTTGCAACAGGGTTTTATTGAAGAAGTCGAAGGTTTATTTAAACGTGGTGATCTGCATGCAGACATGCCGTCGATTCGTGCCGTAGGCTATCGACAGGTTTGGTCGTATCTTTCAGGTGAATATGCTTACGATGAGATGCGGGAGAAAGCCATTATTGCCACCGCGCAACTGGCGAAACGCCAGATGACCTGGCTGCGAAAAGAGGAAAACTGTTATTTTATTGATCCAATGGCGCTAAATTCGCAAAAAATCCTGAAAAATCTCAAATTTTTACTATTATAGGTGGGCGGCGACTTACTCTTGATGAGTGTGGCTTGTTAAACCTGGTTGCCAGGTCTGGTGTCTGCCTTGAATCTGGAACGATTCAGCGGGACGCAGGTCTATAACCTCAGATAATACATAACAATAATAACAATAATATTGGGGAAGCACATGTCAAAAGGACATCATTTACAGGATCCTTATCTAAATGCACTGAGAAGAGAACGAATACCGGTTTCTATTTTTCTGGTAAACGGCATTAAATTACAGGGGCAAATCGAATCCTTCGACCAGTTTGCGGTACTGCTAAAAAACACCGTGACGCAGATGGTTTATAAACATGCTATTTCTACTGTTGTTCCTTCACGACAGGTTAAATGGAGTGTGGATGAAGATGCCGAGTCAGAGGCTGACGAGCATGATAATAGATAGTTATGGGTGATATGAGTATAATCACACAGACCATAACGTACAGACGATAACGCACAGACGATAACAAAAGTGAACAATAACAAATGGTCGCCATCGGCGGCCATTTTTTTGTTGAGTACAACCTAAATCCTGCAAGTGCTTGCACACATATAGCGCAAGCTATTGATTCGTATAGCAAATTTTAATTCTTCGGGAATATCAATAAGTATTCCACTCGAATTAAAATTGCTCTACAAATCAATATCTTACACTCTATATGCACAATCACTTGCAGGATCTAGGTACAAGGTTGGGGTGAGACACGAACCCCAACATTAGAAGTAGCCGTACCGTTTTGTTGGGCTTCGTGCCTCACCCCAACGAACTGAGTTAAATGCCGAGGCATGAAAATATATGAT
>CAZALW010000043.1:0-15271 GCA_964485705.1 uncultured Thiotrichaceae bacterium | reverse complement strand
ACAACATGACGAGCTATAAACTGCAACCTGGCTGACTTTTGTGGCTAATCAGGAATACTTATGCAACAATTAATACAAGGTTGGGTTAGTGTTTCACCCCAATCTTGTGGCTATTAATCTGGTTTTCTGACTCTAAATGTTGACTGTACGATTATAATGCGCCTTTGATGATGTCAATAATGGCATCAACTTTGTCGTTCTCCAGCTCAGGATAAACCGGCAATGAGAAACAGTTTCTGGATACAGACTCTGTTACGGTAAGTTTGAGGTTCTGATAACTTTCCAGGTACACATCCTGCCTGTGTAGAGGGATAGGGTAATACACCGCGCAGGCAATACCATTGTCCTGTAAGGCTTTCATAATGTGGTCACGGTTTTCAGACAACAGGGTATATTGATGGTAAACATGCAGCCCGGTTTTATCCTCAAAGGGTGGTTGAATGCCAGTGTCTTTAAGGGCGTTTGAATAACGGTGTGCTACCCGGCGGCGGTTGGCATTGTAATCGTTTATGTGTTTCAGTTTAATGCGTAAAATAACCGCCTGTAGTTCGTCCAGCCGGCTGTTATAACCAATGATATTGTGATGATATCGCTCACGACTGCCATGGTTGCGTAATACCTTGAGTTCATCTGCGTAGTTCTCATCAAAAGTGGTAATCAAACCACCATCACCAAAACAGCCGAGATTTTTACTGGGGAAAAAACTGAACGCACCAAAAGCGCCAAAACTACCAGTCATTTTATTGTCGATGTGTGCGCCGAAGGATTGTGCGCAATCCTCTACTATCAGCAGATCGTTATCATTGCATAGTTTGCTTAATGCCGGCATGTTGACCGGTTGTCCAAACAAATGTACTGGAATAACAGCTTTGGTTTTTTTTGTTATCGCCTGTTCAACCTGGTCGAGATCAATATTGAAGGTGTTTGGGTCAATATCAACAAATACCGGTATGGCGCCAACATAAGAAATAGCTTCGGCAGTGGCGATAAAGGTAAAAGCTGTAGTGATTACTTCATCACCTTCACCGATGCCGGCAGCCACCAGTGCCAGGTGCAGGGCATCGGTTCCCGAGGCAACACTGATTGCGTGTTTGACACCAAGGTAGTCGGCGGCTTCGCGTTCAAAGGCCTGTACATTTGGTCCGAGGATAAACTGTGTGGCTGACAGGGCGGCTATTATCGCCGGGTCAATTTCGTCTTTAAGTGAAAGGTATTGCGCTTTGAGGTCAACCATTGGGATGTTCATTTTGGTTCCTTGTTGATTAATTTTGCGTTATTGATTTGTCTTCATTGATTTGTCTTGAGAAGCGCTGAAATTTTGATGGCAGCATCCAGTGCGCGGCGACCGGCATGACCATCGACAAGCACTGGTGTTGCGTTCTGTATGGAGTCGAGAAAAGCGGTAATTTCCAGGTTTAATGCATCATTGTTTTCGAATGTTGATTCTTCACCAACAATTTCCGGTACGCCCGGATACATTTCTTTGTCGCCTTTTTTATAAACATTTAGAACATGATTGTGAAAATCGACAGAAACATAGGTGTTGTTTTGGAAAATGCGCATCTTACGTTCAGTTTTAGCGCTGACACGACTTGCCGTCACATTGGCGACACAGCCATTTTCAAATTCTAAGCGTGCATTAGCGATGTCAGTGCTCTGGGTGAGTACTTTGATGCCTGATACTCGCATCTCCTTGATGTCGGATTTAACAAGATCAAGAATAATGTCGATATCATGGATCATCAGGTCAAGTACCACGTTGACATCCGTTGCTCGCGGGTTAAAGGGTGAAAGCCTGTGTGATTCGATGAATTTTGCTTCGCCCGGCATGTTGCTCAGGCTATCGTCCAGAGCCAGCAGAGCCGAGTTAAAGCGTTCCAGGTGACCAACCTGAATCAGCAAGTTGTTTGACTGTGCAAGCTTGATCAGTTCATCGGCTTCAGCAACCGTAACGGTTATTGGTTTTTCGATTAATACATGTGTGTTGTGTTCAAGAAAGTCACGTGCGATTTGGTAATGCAACGTGGTTGGCGCGGCGATGCTGACCGCATCAACCTTGCCCAGTAAGCTTTTGTAGTCACTCAGCGCGTTGATTGCGTGTTTATCAGCAATAACTTGCGCAGCATCCATGTCCACATCGACAACAGCAATCAGTTCACTGTTATCCAGAGCGGCATATTTGTCAGCGTGAAATTTTCCAAGATAACCTACACCAATAACGGCAGTTTTTAGTTTATGCATTAGTCAGTGCCTTTGTTAATGATTATGAGTTATAAGGGAGTAAGCTAACTGATTTTACTGGAATTATTGTGAAATTACCAAAATAATCTGTACCATATGGCCTTCTTTCAGAAGGTTGCTGAGAAGTTACCTGAGTTTTGCTTATCTCGTTTGTTGAGATGGCAGTTATATTAATAATTGCAAAAGTACTGGCAGTTCTATCTATACAGCCGTCTGTGGTCATGGATGACCACAGTCGAGTGACACAAGGATGTGCTTGAGCGTGCTGTATAGATAGAACTGCCAGTACTTTCGAGACAATTAATAGCTATTTATCCATGCCAAAATTAATGCCAATAGAAAGCCGGTGTTCATTACTATTGTTCTTGCTCACCTCATGTGGCACATCGGGTTTAAAAAAGATGAAGTTACCGGCTTTGGGGATGATTTCAATTTTATTCGTGTCATCGGCAGAGTCATCAAAAAGAATCAGATTGCCCGAATTTTCCGGTGTATAAACATAATAAACTGCAGATAAAAGTTCATCGTCATCATCATGGGTGTGTAATGTGGTTGTCGAATCCGGCGGCATGTAGTTAAACCAGAAGCCTGCGCGCAGGTTTTCGGTTTTAAGGATGGCAGATGCTGATTTTACTGCGGCTTTCATTAATCCTGTCAGTTGTGGAATATGTTCTGCATTCAAATAGATGTTTTCGTAGCGCCCATCGAACAGGTGTGTTTTGCGTACGTTGGTTTCATTTTGCAGCCTTAAAAAGGCAGATAACAGTATGTTATTGAGCCCTAGTGGTGAGGCAATGCTATTGCTGAAAACGGTTTTGTTTTGTTTGTTTATTGGCCTTGGCAGGTGTTTAAGCATGGTGTTTATCTGTTGATTTTTTGGCAGTAGTAGCGCATGGAAGTGTTGTATACGAACCAAAGCATGGACAGAAATCACTGAGGTCTCATGAAATATCTAAGCTCATCTGTGATAATGCGGAACGAGTCTTTATTGCTGTCTTTCGAAAGCCGCTTCCAGATATTGGTGCTAAGTTTAATAGAAAGCATTTTTTGTCGCAGTTTTTTTAGCCGTTTTTCACCTACATTATCTGGTATAACAAATAGTGCAGGTGAAAGCTGGCTTTTTAGATAACCCGTGAAAAGCGGTTGCTATTTTTTTCCTGTAGATAGCGATCAAATAACATGCATATTGAGCGTGCCAGCAAGCGTCCGCTGGTGGTGATGGATATTTTTGATTCTTCAATATTCAGCAAACCATCGTCTGCCATTTTCTGTAAATTTTCCATGGATGATTTGAAATAGTTTGTAAAATCAATGTTCCATTTTTTTTCCAGTTTTTTAATATCAAGACTGTTATTACACATTAGATGGTTAATTATTTCGCGGCGTAAAATATCATCATCTTCAAGTTCGATGCCACGAAAAACAGGGATTTTATTTTGCTTTAAAAGGCTTTCATATTCATCAATACTGCGTACGTTCTGGCTGTAATTGTCGCCAATACGGCTAATGGCAGTCACGCCCATGGCAATCATGTCGCAATCTGCATTGGTTGAATACCCCTGGAAATTTCGATGCAGGCTGCCTTCCTGCTGTGCTTCTACCAGGGCATCTGAGGCTTTGGCAAAGTGATCCATACCAATGTAGACATAACCCGCACTCTGCAATTTATCGATACACAGCTGCAGGATGTTTAATTTTTCTTCTGCTGAGGGCAGCTCATCTTCGTTAATTCGGCGTTGCGGTTTAAACATTTCAGGCAAGTGTGCGTAGTTATAAATAGCTATGCGATCAGGGTTTACCTCAATCGTGGTATCCAGCGTTTTAGAAAAACTGTGTACACTCTGCCTGGGAAGGCCATACATTAAATCAATATTAATAGATTGATAGCGCAGTGTTCGTGCGTCAATGATGTGTTGTTTAATCTGCTCATTTGATTGCACACGGTTGACTGCTAGCTGAACATCGCTATCAAAATCCTGTACCCCGAAACTGATTCGGTTGAACCCAAGGTTATTTAAGTTTTTTAAGCGTTGCTGATCAACGGTACGTGGATCGACTTCGATGCCCCATTCCACCTTATTGGCAACTTCATTGTCAGCAGGCACATTAAAATTTTCACGTATGCAGTTGATGATGTCCAGAATTTCTTCATCACTCAGAAAGGTAGGGGTGCCGCCACCCCAGTGTATTTGGGTGACGGCTCTGTCTTTTGCAAACAGTGCGCCCTGTAATTCAATTTCTCGTTTCAGTAATTTGATATAGTGTTCGGCTTTAGACTTATCTTTGGTTATAACTTTGCTGCAGCCGCAGTAATAACAAATGGTATCGCAAAAAGGAATGTGCAGATACAGCGACAGCGGAGAAGGAATCGGATCCTCATTACTGTGTTTAACCCCGCCCAGATAATCATCCAGTGTAAAGTCTGTAGTGAATTGAACAGCGGTGGGATAAGATGTGTAGCGCGGTCCAAAGGTATCGTAACGGCGTATTAAATCTTTATTAAAGATTACTTTGTTGTTCATAAGTTTTACAGTTTAGATAAATTTTAAAAGTGGCGTAGCAGGCGATTATGCTATGAAGTAACGCGTTTTGCTTGTATGACATACATCAAAAGACTAGTTTATTAGTAATATAGTTCATTCTAATATGTTAAACATGTTGTAGCTATATCACAGATGGTTTTTACCGGGTAATTATAAGTTTACAGTTTATGTTTTTTTAGTCGGTATAAAAAAGCATCCCGACTTAGACCAAGCAGTTTAGCTGCTTTTGATTTATTGCCGCTTGAGTGACTAAGCGCCTGTTTTATTAAGTCGATTTCCAGTGACTCCAGATTGACTCCGTGTTCTGGCAGGGTGTATCCACAATGATTTAAGGCCTGGTTTTGCAGGATGCCCAAAGGTAGATTGTCTTTATTTATGACTTCTCCGGGTAACATCGCAGAAACATGCTCGCAAACGTTTTTTAGTTCACGAATATTGCCCGGCCAGCTATAGTGTTTAAGCAGATTTAAAGCGTCCGGGTTGAAACTGCATACGGCTGTGTTATTGCGTTTAGCTGCTTCGTTCAAGAAATGTTTTGTCAGTTCAGGGATGTCCTGACGGCGTTGTTTTAAGTTTGGCAGGCGTAAGCTCACTACGCTTAAGCGGTAAAATAGATCCTGGCGGAACTTGCCTTCATCCATTAGTTGCAGCAGGTTGTGGTTGGTTGCTGCTATTATTCTGACATCAACAATTTCAGGCTGGGCAGAGCCGACACGTTGGCATTCACCGTTGTCAACAAAACGTAACAATTTAGCTTGTAAGCCAAGAGGCAGCTCACCGATTTCATCAAGGAATAGTGTGCCGCCACGGGCTTTTTGCACATAACCGTCTTTTCTTTCATCAGCACCGGTAAACGCGCCTTTTTCGTGGCCAAATAATAAGGATTCAACCAGCTCTGCAGGTAGTGCGGCGCAGTTGATAGTGACAAAGGGTTGTTGCGCACGCTTGCTGCTTTGTTGTAATGCCTGTGCCATGAGTTCTTTGCCGGTGCCGGTTTCACCTTCGATTAAAATGTGGACATCGGCTGCAGCAGCTATTTGCGCGGTGCGAATAATCGACTCAAGAGCCGCATCGTTCCCGATGATGCTGGCAAAGTTGTTGTCACTGAAGGTGGACATGCAAGTGATTATTTATTAGTGTTGGCTATGATTATGACCGTGATCATGATGTTGACCATGATCCATTGGAATAAATAAACTACCAATGGCCATAAAAATAATGAGCAGGCCAACGACTTGTCTGGCACGGGTTGAATGTGCAAAACGGGTGACCCATGAGGTCATAAATCCTGCAGTAATCAATGTGGGCAAGGTGCCCAGGCCAAAAGCCAACATGATGAGAGCGCCATTGATAGCATCACCCGCAGTCAGTGCCCAGATCAGTACAAAATAAACCAGCCCACAGGGCAACCATCCCCAGATAAGTCCATAAGCCAGGGCTTTGGGTATAGAGGCCACGGGAACCAGTTTTCTGCCAATGGGTTCAAGATATTTCCACAACGGGATGCCCATTTTCTCAACACTGGCAAGTTGTGGTACCCAGCCGGTCAGGTATAAACCGATAGCAATCATCATGGTTACGCCGATGACTTGTAATACGGTATGGCCTTGATCAAAACCAGTGGATTGCAATACACCGACACCAACAGCACCGGCAACCAGGCCTGCGATACTATAGCTGGTTAAGCGCCCGAGATTGTAGCTCAAAACAAAGGCGAACAATTTTGGTTTGCTGTTTCGTATGTTAACAGGCAGGCTCAGGCTTAATGCACCGATAATGCCGCCACACATACCGATGCAGTGTAAGGTGCTGAAGAAGCCGAGTAAAAAGGCAGTGGTTAGGGTTATTGGATCGGACATCATGCGATGTAATGAAAAATGAAAAATGAAAAATGAAAAATGAATAAGCGCATAATTTTAATAGCTTCCATATCTTGAAGGGGCTGGTGCAGTTTGTTCAGTAGAATCTGTGCCAGGTAAAAATGTAATCAATAAAACCTTCATGTAATCTCCAAATTTTTCATTTTTCATTTTTCATTGGCACGCAAAGCGCGCCCGCATATCATACTCGTCAGTATGGGTGATTGTCACCTGTGTGATATCACCCACCTTGTAGTTGTTTTTGTCAGGTGTTTTGATATAGACAAGACCATCAATATCCGGTGCATCGGATGTGGTTCTGGCGATGATGTCTTCATCCGCATTGCCGATATCATCAATAATGACATCACGGGTTTTACCAATATTTTGTTTTAATTTCTCTGCACTAATGCTGGCTTGTTTTTCCATAAAACGGGCAACACGTTCCTGTTTGACTTCTTCAGGCACTGCGCCGTTAAGTTCGTTGGCTTTGGCACCATCAACATTCGAATAAGCAAAACAGCCAACACGGTCGAGTTGCGCTTCATCAAGAAAATCGAGTAATTGCTCAAAATCTTCTTCAGTTTCACCGGGAAAGCCAGCAATGAAGGTGCTGCGTATGGTGATGTCAGGACAGATCTCACGCCATTGATTGATACGCTGTAAGGTGTTTTCTTTCGATGCCGGGCGTTTCATGGCTTTTAATATTTTGGGGCTGGCATGTTGGAAGGGAATATCAAGATAAGGCAGAATTTTACCGTCAGCCATCAGCGGAATGATTTCATTGACATGTGGATAAGGGTAAACATAATGCAGGCGTACCCACACACCAAACTGGCTCAAAGCCTGGCACAGTTCAGTCATGCGGGTTTTTACCGGCATGCCATTATAAAATTCAGTTTTGTATTTGACATCGACGCCATAGGCACTGGTGTCCTGTGAAATCACCAGTAATTCTTTTACGCCAGCAGCAACTAATCGTTCTGCTTCGACTAGAACATCATTTACCGGACGGCTGACCAGATCGCCGCGTAAAGACGGAATAATACAGAAAGTGCAACGATGATTACAGCCCTCGGATATTTTTAAATACGCATAATGCCTGGGTGTGAGTCGAATGCCCTGAGGCGGTATCAGATCAACAAACGGTTCATGTTTTGCAGGCAGGTGCTGGTGAATCGCCTGCATCACATCATCTGTGGCATGCGGGCCGGTCACCGCGAGTACATTCGGGTGAGCTTGTTTTACGATGTCGCCCTTTGCGCCAAGGCAGCCGGTGACAATGACTTTGCCATTTTCATTCAGTGCTTCACCGATAGCGTCCAGGGATTCTTCAACAGCGGCATCAATAAAACCGCAGGTATTCACCACCACTAGATCAGCGCCTTCATAAGTGGGTACAATATCGTAACCTTCGGCGCGTAGTTGTGTGAGAATATGCTCGGAGTCTACCGTGGCTTTGGGGCAGCCCAGGCTGACAAAACCAACGCGGTGCGGGGTATTTTTTGGTGTTGAAGTCATCTGATGAATGTGTGTTGGATTGTGTATTGAAGCAGGGTATTTTACCTTAAATTAAGGGTTTTAAGTTGAAAGTTATAAGTGGTAAGTTAGTAGCAGAAATGTGAGCTTTGCACGATAGATAAAAAATAATTCTTCCGCAAATGCACGTCAATAAACGCTATGTAAAACAAAATATTTTTATATTATTTGCGTTTGTTGGCGTGCATTTGCGGAAAAGAAAGTTCTTAAGATAATAATAGTTTGCAAAATTAATTTTTACTTTATCCATCCTTTGGTTCGTGAACGGCACATCGTGTGCCACTGCTCGTGCAAAGGTTTCTACTTAAAATTTACAACATATAACTTACAACTGTTTTTTTATGAATGAAGAACGTTTCGGATCTCTCGCTCGGTTATATGGTGAGCAAGAACTACAAAAAATTCAGAACGCTCATATTTGTGTGGTGGGTATTGGCGGGGTTGGCTCCTGGGTGGTAGAAGCGCTGGCGCGTAGTGGTGTACAACACCTGACGCTGATTGACGGTGATGATATTTCTCGCAGTAATATGAATCGCCAGTGTCATACTCTGGAATCAACCATCGGCAAGATGAAAACGCAGGTGATGAAGCAACGGGTGCTGGACATTAATCCTGAATGTCAGGTGAAGGCGGTCGAGCAGTTTCTAAATGAAAAAAATATCTTTGACCTGCTATTGCCGGATACAGAACTGCCTTTTAACTGTGTCGTTGATGCCATTGACCGCATTAAATATAAGGCGCAGATGATTTACTTCTGTAAGCGAAACAAACTGCCAGTGGTCACCACCGGTGGTGCGGGTGGTCTGCTTGACCCGACACAGATAGAAATTAAAGACCTGTCACGAACATGGAATGATCCACTGGCGGCATCGGTGCGCCTGGCATTGCGTCAGTTGCATAATTTTACCCGCAACCCGAAACGCAGCTTCGGTGTGCCCTGTGTTTTTTCCACCGAGCAACAACGTTATCCGGATAAAGATGGCAATGTGGGGTATCAAAAACCGGGTGTAGCAGGTTTATCACTGGATTGCAGTTTTGGTTATGGTTCATCTGTTATGGTGACTGCCGGCTTTGGCTTTGCCGCAGCGACGAAGTCAATTGAATTAATCGCCAGGAAAGCATGAGCTCTATTATCGATAGATTTGATACGCCGGTTCATCACTAGGAGCTTGTCCTACCTGGAGCTAATGACAGGCGGTTACACAGAAGGGCATCTCTAAAAACCTGGGTTTTTAGAGATGCCTGGAATTATTTACACTTTCAGACCGGCTTCAGGTGCGATGTAATGCCCGTTCTTCCAACGCTTTTATTCTATCTTCAATAGGCGGGTGAGATGAAAACAATGCCATAATCCCGCCTTTGTCGTTAATACCAAAAGCTGCCATTTGCTCGGGCAGGGGTTCGGGTTCTACCTGGCCAAGGCGTTTAAGTGCATTAATCATATTTTGGTGTCCGGCTAAATCGGCACCACCGGTGTCGGCAACAAATTCACGCTTTCTTGAGAAATACATCACTATGGTTGATGCCAATATCGATAAAATCACCTGCGATATCATCACCGTGACAAAATAACCGATTCCGTGACCCTGATTATTTTTCAAGATAACGCGGTCGACAATGTGCCCGATAATGCGTGATAAAAATACCACAAAGGTGTTTACCACACCCTGAATTAACGCCAGTGTTACCATGTCGCCATTGGCTATGTGGCTCATTTCATGACCGACCACTGCTTCAACTTCACCTTGTGACATGTTATCCAGCAAACCTTGGGATACCGCCATCAGGGAATTGTTTTTACTGGCACCGGTAGCAAAAGCATTCATCGCCGTTGACGGAAAAATAGCCACTTCAGGCATTTTTATACCAACAATTTTTGCCTGTTTTTCAACGGTGTTAATCAGCCATTTTTCTATATTGGTGCTCGGATTGATGATTACCACCGCGCCGGTCATGCGCTTTGCCATCCATTTGGATATCAGCAAGGAAATAATTGCGCCACCAAAACCAATCACACCAGAAAGAATGACCAGTGCCTGTATATTAAGGTCTGATCCATTCTCCGCTAAGATACTGTCAACGCCTAATAGCCTTAAAGTGATGCTCAGTACCGCCATAATGGCAATATTGGTCATAATAAATAACATGATTCGTTTCATTGTTTTACCTGTTTATAAATTAAAAGCATTGTGTGAGTTACTGTTCGGCTATTATATCAGCGGGTAGTAGCTTGAGTCGGTGTCATGTTACCGTGAGTATGGAAACGAATAAATTCGAATATTTATAGTGCTGACATCGTATTATACGAAGCTTGGCGTGTGTGGAGAGAGAAGTTTGATGCTGTAGGCGCTATGTTTGGATAATGTCTGATTGCGGTGTAAGCAGAGTGGTTTGATGTGTGCTTTTTTAGAGGCTGCTGTTGTAGATTAAAACAATCAGCATAATAGCAATTGAGCCAGTCAGGATTTTGGGGAGTTTTAAACATATGCCGGGTAACTCAGCGCAATGCTCTTTATCTTTGCAATTTTTACAAATTTTCTTCATTGTGCACTCCGCAATAAATGGTAAATTCCTGGCGTTGATGCAGGCTGCATTTGTCAGGGTGTTCTGCTGCTTCCGTAACCACGTATACTAAAGCATTCAGTGAATCCGTTTTCGTACTTTGCATCACCTTATTTAAGGATTCAGGTGCTACACTGGTGTTATTTAGCCGCCGGGTTAATAATATGGCATCTTTTTGTTGTATGTTATATCTGCGGCATGCCTGGTGTCAGTTGAGTCTTAATTATTGGTAACTACTCAGCTAGCCCCTGAAAACCGCCAGCTCTGCGTTAAAAAATGGACACTTACACGTGTAAGCTCACATTTTTTGCCTTGATCTGACGATTTTCAGGGGCAATCTGAGCAGTTCCCTGTATTTTACTACTCGCTGAGTAGTTACAATTATTGTTCATCAAGATTTCTGTCTCGTACGCCAGTAACTTAATCAATTGTAGTTGTTTTCCCCTGATAGCGCTGATTTGATATATGTAACGAGTCTAACCTTAAATTAAGCATCTGCACAGCCCGCTAACAGGTTTAATTCATGCCGATATGTCAGTTTTTTAAAATATAATGGCGATTTTTTTATTAAGCAACATATATTCAACAACATGGAATAGCTTGTTGATTTATATCAAATTTGAGGAAGGAGTGATTATGTTTACTATTACTGTGGGTGTTCTGTAAATAAGAAAAAGTATTTTTTTGTGTAAAAAATGCAAACAACTAAAAATATTTACTTTTTTTACATTTTGTCGGTTGTCTGAGTTGTTATTGTTGGCTTTAATTGCTGCCTGTTTCTAAGCAACAAGTTTGCAATTATCGGACAAGCTTACAGGTTGTTATCTCCATTTTTTAGTTCGCCTGTTTGCTGCATGCAGGTAAACGGCACATCCATATGCCACTGCCTGGCTATAAGGGGAGACCTTATTCTACTGTGGTAGCCTCTGCATCCATTAAAAACCACTATCTCTTACTTTATGACATCCGCTACCGGCGCAATCCTTGTTTTGTTCGACCGTGCCGTTTTTCCCGCCAATGTGGTCGCCTTCTCTTTCGAAGTCATTCGCGTGACAGGCAGCGCAATAGACTGTATTTCGCTGTGGCGGTGCATATTGCGGATGGGGGTACGGAAGTGTATTGTCCACGGTATTACCGTGGCAGCCGCTGCAACCCGGATCCCTCCTGTGGTCACCCGGGTAGCCTCCTTGAGGGTCATGGTTAAAGCTGGTTGGAGCCCAGGCATTTGTTGAATGACACTCGTCGCATTGTACAGTCGTGTTTAAATGTCCTTGTGGCTTGAATGTCGCGCCACCGTTAGGGCTGTGACACTGATCGCAGTTTCCAGTACTACTGGAGTCGTGAGCCCAGGTGCCGCCTACGAAGGTGGCGGTGGTATGACAGAAATGGCAATCCAGAGCGGTCGCTATATGAGCGGGGTTGGTCTTGGCATCCATGCCAATTGCAGTATTACCATCATGACAGGACACACAGTTGTCCACGATGCCGGTATGGTTGAAGCCGGCTCCGATGAAGCTAGTGGTGGTATGACAGACACCACAATCCTGGTTGGTTAGTACGTGGTTGTTTGTTTTACCTGTAGCGAACTTGCCATCATGGCAGGAGATGCAGTTATCCACTATGCCAATATGTGCAAAGGTTGCAGGTTTAAAGCCAGTGGTCTGGTGGCACACATTGCAATCATCATTGGTTGGCACATGATCAGGTGGCGGGATTTTTCCTCTGGCAGTGGCACCATCATGGCACGAAGCACAGTTATCAACAATGCCCTGGTGATCAAAGCGGGCACCCGAAAAGGTCGTGGTGTTATGGCATAACGAGCAATCCTCGGTGGTGGCAAGATGGCCGTTATGTTTGACCGTTGCTATTGCTCCAGAGCCATCGTGGCACGAGACACAGTTATCCACAATACCGGTATGATCAAATACCGCATTTGTAAAGGTGCCAGTCACGTGGCATAGGCTACAATCTTCAGTGGTCACCACGTGGTCGAGATTCTTCCTGGGTCCTTCTGGCGTAGCTGTAGGGTTGTCGCCATGACATGATGAGCAGTTGTTCACGATGCCGGTATGATCAAATGTGCCATCGGTAAAATTGTTGCCAATGGCGTGGCACGATCCACAATCGGCAGTCGTGGCAGGATGAGTGGGTGTTGTTCCTCTGGCTCCGGCCGAAACATTACTAGCACTGCCGTCATGGCACGAGGAACAATTACCGGTGATACCCGAGTGATTGAAAATTGATGGTGTGAAGGTGTTGTTAGTGTGACAAACGTCACAATCCTGCACTGTTGGCAAATGGCCTGTTGCTTTAAGCAGATTGGCGTTGGATATAAATTTGCTGGTATGACAACCTTCACAGCCACTGATGATGTCTGGATGAACGGCTGTCAAAAATGTCGTTGATGCAAATGTATTTATGTCACTGTGACACACGCTACATTCAGTTAGTGCCGGGATGTGGTTAAGCTTCTTGGGTGTTGCAATGCCCGTGTTATGGCAGGAGGCACAATTGTTGGCATCTATGCCAAGGTGGTTAAAAGTAATGCCTGCGAAGTTGACAAAGTTGTTGATGTCGTGACATGAAGAGCAATCCAGGGTGGTTGGTAGATGATCTACAGACTTGCCAATGCTGGTTGTACCATCATGACATGAAGCGCAGTTGTTAACATTTATGCCAGTGTGATCAAACGTCACATCAGCAAAGTCGATAGTGTTATGGCAATCGGCGCAATCCTGGTTTTCGGGATTGGTTGGTATGTGATTGGGCAGTTTACCGACACTGACTACATTGTTGTGGCACGAGTCGCAGCTACCGGCAAAAGAAGGGCCGGTATGAGTAAAGAAGCCGGTGCTAAAAGTGCCTGGTGTATGACATACACTGCAGTCTTCATTGGTTGGTATGTGCTCGTAGAAAAGGGTGGCAAGAGGTTTGCCGCTTGCTTCTCCGGGAAGACCTGTGTGACAGCCGGATGTGGCACAATTATCTACGATGCCAGTATGGTCGATGCTAAATGCTGGAATGAAACTCTCGGTGTTATGGCACACCCCGCAATCTGAGGAAGTGTCTCGATGAATTTGTGTGTCCGTTGCCGCTATGGCGTTAATACTCGTGCTGGCATTATGGCAGGATTCACACGACTGTACCGTTGCATCAAGCAAGCTGTGGTTGAAAACACCACCGGGCATTTTGAACGTTAAAATGCTATGGCAGCTAGTACAATCAACGCTTGTTACTGGATGGCCGGCTGATTGACCTTGCGCTGAACCACTGCCATCAGCAATATGACAGGAATCACACCCGGCGGTCAGCACAGTTGGGTCGGTATGATCCGGGTAGGCATTCAAAAAACTGAGTGTAGTATGGCAGGAGCCGCATTCAGTGTTGGTGACCGGGTGTGTGCCGACAGGGATGTCGGCGGTGCTGGGTGTTTTACCCGTGGCCACAGTACCATTGTGGCAAGCGATGCAGGTTCTGGTGATATTTGAATGATCAAAGCTGCCGTCTGCTGCCCGAGCCACAAAACTGGTGGTATTGTGGCAACTGTCACATTCAACGTCTGTTGCTGGATGAAATTCAGATTTACCGATGGCTATGGTACCGTTATGGCATTCGCTGCAATTGCCAAAAACTTCCTGATGATCAACAAAGGGGATAATGTTAAATCCCTGGGGAGTATGGCAAGCCTGGCATGCATTGCTGGCAGCGATGTGATCCGGTATTTTAGGGAAAAGTATTTCACCGTTTGATTGAAGGAAGACACCGTCATGACAATTCACGCAATTTGATGACAGTCCGGGATGATTAAAACGGCCGGTGAGGCGCTCTCCTTGATTGGTGACCACGACAGTGGTGATGGCGCGCTGGCTGGTCACGCCTTTTGCGCTGACCACCTGTTGTACTATATAGACGCCACGAACATCAGCTATAAAACTGGGAGACGCTGTGGCGGCACCTTGTAATTCGGCACTGCTACCATCGGGTTTAGATGTGAAAGACCAGTTATAGCTCAAAGTGCCTGCTGATTCGGGCTTCGATTTACTGCCGTCTAACAGTGCGATTTCGCCCACTCTAACGGCAACAATAGGGCCGGGATTGGCCTCAATGTCAACAAAAGTTTCTGTAGTAGGTGTGGTTCCCGTTACGGTTTGATCCTCGGAGCCACCACCGCAGCCTGCGACAAAAAAAACAAATAGTGATGCAAATAAGGAGGCAATGAGTGTTCTGTACGTTTTTGTAGCTACCATAGTAAACCGCCGCAGGTGTCTTAGAGAATGAAAAAGCAAGCATTCCTTATCTGCTTATATTTCGTATTGTGCAGTTTCTTTTTCAGTCACGAGAGCCGTGATTGACATTTAAAGTCGATAAGCAGTTATGCTTAAAGTTACAGCGAATTGTTTTGAGTTTCTTTTTCAGTCATGAGAATCGTGACTGACATTTAAGGTCGATAAACGCTTTGCGCTTAAAGTAATGTGGGAATATTATTACCATATTTAGAAAAAATTGTCGATTTTTTGACAATTATCA
>CAZALW010000042.1:0-15294 GCA_964485705.1 uncultured Thiotrichaceae bacterium | reverse complement strand
TTTCCCGTTTATACATATCCATCATCGCCTTGCTCATTGCCTGGCGATCATCACCAAATTGTTCTTTCATTTTTTGAATGCGCGGGGCAACTTTACGCATTTTTGCCATGGATTTATAACCCATTTCTGACAGTTTATAAAAGGCCAGTTTTACCGTTAACGTTAAAAAGATAATCGCCCAGCCCCAGTTACCAAATATGTCATGGAAGAAATTTAATAACCAGAATAACGGTTTTGCAAATATGGTTAATATGCCGTAATCAACGGTTAATTCCAGACCTGGTGCTATTTCTTCGAGTCTGTACTGTAGCTTTGGACCAACTACAAATCGAGAACTGATTTCGGCTGTTTGTCCGGCATCTATGCTAATTGCTGAGGTACGCATGCCTATCGTGTAATGACCCTTGAGTCGGTTGTAACGACTAAAAAACAAGTTCTCTTTACCTGTTTCAGGAACCCAGGCACTAAGAAAATAATGCTGAATCATGGCTGCCCAGCCATCTTTTAACTGTAAATTTAAGTTTGATTCTGCAATATCAGAAAAACTGATTTTGTCATATTTTATTTCATCGTTATAAATTACCGCACCGGTGTAAGTATGAATAAACCAGCTAGCATCTTCATCAATAAGCTGTGAGCGCGTGATTTGCATATAATCACTGCCACTCCAGTTTTCCTGACCAGCGCTAATATAATAATTGACATCAACGACATAATCATTACGTTTAAAAATTAAAACTTTTTTAACACTGACTCCGTTATCATTTTCCCAGTAAAGCGGCACTTCAATAATATCTTCACCTTCTGCTAAACGATAAACACTTCGTTCGCTTCGGTAAATCGCATTATGTGATGGCGCAGACCCTTCATTAATTGAAACCAGTCCTGACTGTGCTACATGGTAATTAATATTTGCATCAGTCAGAAATACCAGCTTTTCTTCAGGATTTTTTGCAGTAACAGCATAATCACGTAAAACAACCCGGCGAATATCACCGCCTTTGGTATCAATTTCTATCTCAAGAACATCAGTAACAACTTTTATGCGTTCACCACCAGTCGTTGTTTGTTGCACAACGGGTGCGACAGCCTGTTCTGCATTCATTGACGAAACTGCTTGTGGAATAGCTTCTAATGAAGGGGTTTTTTCACCATTTAGATTTGTTTGTGTCGCACTCGCTGTCTCTGGATCTGGTTTTGGACCATAATCCAGTTGCCATTGTGCCCAAAGCATATAGATAATGAAAAACAGGGTGAAATATAAAAGTATGCGATGATTCATTTGTATGTTCCAGGTATATTTTCCTAAGGTTTATTCTTCAGTGCTTATTATTTTATGGATCTTTTTAAGGTAAACGATGTGGGCACAGGGTCATGGCCGCCACAATGCCAGGGGTGACAACTGAATAGTCGACGCAATGATAAAATTAAACCACGGATAACGCCAAATCGTTGAAATGCTTCAATAGCGTATTCAGAACAGGTTGGACTATAACGACAACTTGGTGGCAAATAAGGACTAATAATATACTGATAAGCACGAATAATCAGGGTAATTATTTTTACTATAATTTTGCGCATTTTTTATACAGCTGTTGCCAGTGTTGTTGCAATGAATGAAATAACTGTTGATTCGTCGCCTTTGTGCACTGCGTACCAGCTAAAATCACATAATCAGCGCTGAATTTTCCCTGAGTTAATCGAAAACTTTCACGTGTAATACGTTTCAGTCGATTCCTGGCTACTGCCAGTTTTACTCTTTTTTTGGTAAATGCCATGCCCAAACGTGCATGTTGACAATTATTTGCGCGAGCTAATACTGTAAAGTAGCGATCTGATGAGCGAACAGCTTTGTCAAAAACCTGATTATAATCAGAGGCTTTTAACAATCTATTATGTTTTTTGGCATGTTTTAGTAAACATACCAGAGACATGATTTTTTCCTGACAGCTTTATAAAATTTGAAATATCTGGTATTAGCACCAGGTATTTACACAACGAAAAATTATACAGTCAAACTGTGTCTACCTTTTGCACGGCGTGCTTTTAATACTCTTCGACCACCAACAGTACGACTGCGCGCACGAAAGCCATGTGTTCTGGCACGTTTTAAACAACTTGGTTGAAATGTTCTTTTCATAACTAAATCCCCTGAAATATAAGCAATAATATCAATATTATAGCGAACCGCGCATTTTACGTACTACTACCACTTTAGTCAAAAATTATTCATGTTTTAACTAATATTTTTTATTGGTTATTTCTTAAGGGCATCTCTAAAAATTCATGATTGGCATCTTCGCACTTGGCAGACTCAATAACTCCGTTGAAAATCTTACAGTTATTATACAAAAATGTTCCACGTGTGTTGCGATCTTCGCCTTGTTCTTGAGCCTGCCAAGTACAAATCTGATCAAACAGAGCCGTGCGACATGGATGTCGCGTTAACAGACCTAAGGACGGAATTATTAGAGATGTCCTTAATCAATTTGACTTTATATTCTATAATCAGAATATAAATATTATCGTTCTCTTGTGGATAAGTCAGATTAACAGGTATAAAATCACTATCCAAAAAATCAATTGTACATTCATAGAGGTTAGTCTGCGTGAGCAAAACAATGTGGCCAAATTGCTTACAACGCCTGGAGCAGGAGCTTTCTGACCAGCAGTTAAACACCTGGATTCGACCCCTTCAAATTATTGAAGAAAATAACCAGATCAAGTTATTAGCACCTAATCGTTTTGTGCAGGACTGGGTTAAAAAAAACTTTCAGGAGAAAATTCAAACTATTTTATCTGACCTCGATCCGCTACAAACCACCCAACTATTTATTGAAGTTGGTAGCCAAAACGTAAATCTTAATAAACCAGATAGTGATAAACCTGTAGCAACAACTCAGTTACCAAAAATCGATTCATTCATTGCCAATAACAAACCCAAAGCAAACAATACTTTTGTTGAGCATAATCTAAACCCATTATTTACCTTCGATAATTTTGTCGAGGGTAAATCCAATCAACTAGCTAAAGCCGCATCCATGCAGGTTGCTGAGAACCCCGGTAGCGCGTATAACCCTTTGTTTTTTTATGGCGGTGTTGGTTTAGGGAAAACCCATTTAATGCATGCAATCGGTAATATGATGCTAAAACATAAACCTGATGCGCGTATTACTTATATTCATTCCGAACGCTTTGTCGGGCATATGGTAAAAGCATTACAACATAATGCAATGGATGCTTTTAAACAATATTACCGTTCACTTGATGCTATTCTGGTGGATGATATTCAGTTTTTTGCTGGAAAAGAACGTTCTCAGGAAGAATTTTTTCATACTTTCAATGCTTTATTAGAAGAAGGCAGTCAAATTATTTTAAGCTGCGATCGCTATCCAAAAGAAGTAGAAGGTCTGGAAGAACGTTTACGATCACGTTTTGGCTGGGGTTTACCGGTTTGCATTGAGCCTCCTGAACTAGAAACCCGTGTTGCTATTCTGCAGAAGAAAGCTGAAGAAGCAAATATTGATCTACCTGGCGAAGTCGCCTTTTTTATTGCTAAACGAATTCGTTCTAATATTAGAGAACTTGAAGGTGCTTTCCGCCGTGTTATGGCAACTGCAAATTTTACTGCTTCGCCAATAACGCTTGATTTTGCTAAAGACGCATTACGAGATCTGATTGCAATACAGGAACGCACAATTACCATTGATAATATCCAAAAGATCGTCGCTGAATACTACAAAATACGTACTTCAGATTTACATTCAAATAGACGCAGCCGTTCAATTACCCGGCCAAGACAGTTAGCAATGGCTTTATCCAAAGAATTAACCAATCACAGCCTTCCAGAAATAGGCGCTGCGTTTGGTGGTCGTGACCATACAACCGTTTTGCATGGTTGTCGAAAAATTGCATCATTAAGGGAATCAGACAATAAAATTAATGAAGACTATAAAAACTTGATACGTGTATTAAGTCATTAAAAAAGATTACCTGATTAGCCATGAAAGCCAGCTATGTTTGTATTTTCATTGTAAAACAACAGCTTAACTTGCTACTGTCATCTCGACAAAGGGAGAGATGACAGTAATAAAAATGATTTTATAAACCAGGGTCTTTAAGTTAGGCTGAATGTTATGGCTAATCAGGATATATTATCAGGTTAACTATCAACCGTTTTTCCACAACTTATGAAAGTTATTACTATTGAAAATAGTACTAACGCACAAACTGTGTATAAGATGTGATTTAAGTATTAGTAAACTGTAATCAGAAATCGATAAAAAACTTATCCACATATCATAAACAGTTTAGGCGCAGTTATTCAAGTTATTATAAAATATAATAATGACCATAACAAACTGATTTATATAAGATTATTGTACTTATCCACCAACAAAGGTGATACTTAATAATAACAATAATATATATATATAAAATTAATTATAATTACTATCTTGTACAGGTTTATACAATGAAATTTCAAATTGAAAAAGAAATACTGCTCATACCACTTCAGCAGATCATTGGTGCAGTTGAAAAAAAACAAACCATGCCCGCGCTTTCAAATGTTCTTATAAAAATATCAGAAAATTCATTAACACTCACCGCTACTGATCTTGAAATTGAATTAGTTGCACAGATCAATATTATTATTGATGAACCAGGCGAAATTACTGTTCCTGCTCGAAAACTACTTGATATATGTAGAGCTTTACCTAATGAAGCAATTATTAAATTTAACGTAATAGATAGTAAAGCTCATATAAAATCCGGACGAAGTCATTTCACCTTAACAACATTGCCAGCAAATGACTTTCCTGCACTTGAAACAATTAACAGTATTTATGAATTTGAAATTACTCAAAACACATTACGCGACATTATTGATAAAACATCTTTTGCAATGGCACAACAAGATGTTCGTTATTATTTAAATGGTTTAATGCTTGAACTAAGTGCAAATTATTTGCGTGCTGTCGCTACAGATGGTCATCGTCTTGCTTATTGTGAAAAAGAAACAAATGCAGATATTGCTGATATCAAACAGGTAATTTTACCTAGAAAAGGGGTATTGGAACTTCTACGCTTGTTAGGTGACAGCAACGATAGCGTAAAAATAATTTTAGGCAGCAATCATTTACAGGTTGAGTTTAATGATTTTAGATTAACATCAAAACTTATTGATGGACGTTTTCCTGATTATCACCGTGTCATGCCAACAGGTGGTGAAAACATTGTCATGGCTGATCGAGACCAGCTTCGTCATGCATTAATGCGTGCTTCTATTCTGTCGAACGAAAAATATCGTGGCATTCGCTTAATATTAAATAAGGACCTGATAAAATTACAGGCACAAAATCCCGACATGGAAGAAGCCGATATTGAACAGGAAGTAGATTATAATGGTGATGATATAGAAATAGGATTCAATGTTAATTATATGCTTGATGTTCTCAATGTAAGTGATTCTGATATTATTCAAGCTACCTTAAGTGATTCTAATAGTAGTTTTTTATTAACTTATCCTGACCAGTTAAATTGTAAGTATGTCATTATGCCTATGCGCTTATAGTCAGCCGTAAACACAGCTACCCCTCAAAACACACCTATATGTGTTATATACATGCGATTAACACAGTTAAATATAAAAAATTTTAGAAATCTGAAAGATATACAAATAACCCCCGTTCATGGTATTAATCTAATTATTGGTAATAATGCTGCTGGTAAAACCAGCTTGCTAGAAGCTATTTATTACTTAAGTCATATTCGTTCTTTTCGTACACAATATGTTTCAGATTTAATTTTAAGACAAAGTCCTTATTTACAACTTGTTGCAAATATAGAAACTGCAGATCAACAAATCATCCCTCTAGGTATACGTCGGAGTCGACATAAATCTGAAATACGCATTAATAAAAAAGCGATTAAACGTGTATCAGACATAGCTGTACAATTTCCAGTCTTAGCCATTCATCCAGACAGTTATAAATTAATCAATGGCAGTCCGTCTCAACGTCGCCAATACCTCGATTGGGGAGTGTTCCACGTGGAACATGGTTTCTTTGATGCATGGAAGCGCTTTAAAAAATCGCTGGCTCAGCGTAACGCAGCTTTAAAATCAAAACAAAAAACAGATGTTTGTCAATTATGGAATACTGAAATAAATAACTCAGCACACCATATTGACAATTTAAGGCAGCAATACTTTAATAAGTTGTCACCATATTTTCATCAGTTAACAAAGCAGTTTTTTACTGAGGATAAGATAAATATTGATTATAAGCGAGGTTGGCCTTCTGATATCCATTTGTTAATGCTTTTACAAGATAATTTGCATAAAGAAAGAATGAAAGGATTTACACAGTATGGCCCACACCGTGCTGACATTGTTATTAAGGTAAATGGACAATCTGCACAAACCTGTATTTCAAGAGGGCAACAAAAATTATTAGTCGCACTTATGCGGCTGGCACAGGCGATGCAATTTACTGAATTGATGAATAAATCGTGTGTTTTACTTTATGACGATTTACCTGCAGAACTGGATTCGTATCATCAAAAATTAATTTTAAATGTTTTATCTGGCATGAATATACAATTATTTGTCACTGCCATTGAAAAAGAACAAATTGATTTATCTGCCTGGGAACTAAAGAAATTGTTCCACGTGGAACATGGGGAAATCAATACAGAAATTGACATTATAAAATAGTCAAAAGGATGTAAAAATTTTATTGCATCTTCATAATGTGTCTATTACATACAGGTCAGGTGGACAGGCTGAGGCGCTATTTACAATCACCATATATCAAAGCTAAAGACCTGATATAATGCGTTTGATTAAGGAACTTACAAGTAATGAATATACCCATCTTGCTTGTCTTTTTGCTCCTGCTTGAATTCTCTCAATCGTTGCGTAGCATAACTATGCTCCTCTTGAGAGAATCCAATCAGAAACAAAAATCCTACGCAATATGGGTATATTCATTACTTGCAAATCCCTAAATAAGTGGTTATAACACGATTATAAAAGCATGAGCATAAAAGCATGAGCACAACGGATACCTACGATTCATCAAGTATTAAAGTTTTAAAGGGTCTGGATGCGGTTAGAAAGCGCCCTGGAATGTATATCGGCGACACGGATGACGGTACAGGTTTACACCATATGGTTTTTGAGGTTGTCGATAATTCTATCGATGAAGCATTAGCCGGTCATTGTGATGAAATTAAGGTAAAAATTCACGCTGATAACTCAGTAACAGTGTCAGATAATGGACGTGGCATCCCTACAGAAATACATGAAGAAGAGGGTATGTCTGCGGCAGAAGTTATTCTTACTATCTTGCATGCGGGTGGCAAATTTGATGATAACTCCTATAAAGTATCAGGTGGTTTGCATGGTGTAGGTGTTTCTGTAGTGAATGCGTTATCAGAAAAGCTGGAACTCACTATTCAACGTGGTGGCAAAATTCATAGTCAGGAATATCATATGGGTGACCCTGTATCACCTTTAGAGGCAACTGGTGATACTGACAAAACCGGTACTTCGTTACGTTTCTGGCCAAGTGATTCTATCTTTAAAAATATCGAATTCCATTATGATATTTTAAGTAAACGTTTACGTGAGTTATCTTTCCTGAATTCTGGTGTTCGTATTGTACTTTTTGATGAACGTAATGAAAAACAGGATGTGTTTGAATATGAAGGCGGTATCGGTTCTTTTGTTGAGCACCTTAATAAAAATAAAACACCTTTGCATCCATCTGTTCTGTATTTTATGGAAGAAAAAGAGGGTGTGGTTGTCGAAGTCGCTATGCAATGGAGTGACTCTTATCAGGAAAAAATTTATCCTTTTACTAATAATATTCCACAAAGAGATGGTGGTTCGCATATTGCGGGTTTTCGAGGTGCATTAACTCGTAGTTTAAACAATTATGTGAATCAATCGACTGCTGCAAAAAAAGCCAAAGTTTCGGTTTCAGGTGATGATGCACGAGAAGGATTAACCGCTGTTGTCTCGATAAAAGTACCTGATCCGAAATTTTCTTCGCAAACAAAAGATAAGTTGGTTTCTTCAGAAGTCAAAGGCATTGTTGAGTCGTTAGTGGCTGAAAATTTACAGGATTTTTTATTAGAGAATCCGACAGATGCTAAAAATATTACTGATAAAATCATAGATGCCGCCAGAGCCAGAGAGGCAGCCAGAAAAGCACGTGAAATGACACGTCGTAAAAGTGCATTGGACATCGCTGGTTTACCCGGTAAATTAGCAGACTGTCAGGAAAAAGATCCCGCATTATGTGAAATATATTTAGTGGAAGGGGATTCTGCGGGTGGTTCTGCCAAACAGGGTCGTGACCGCAGAACGCAGGCTATATTGCCACTTAAAGGAAAAATTCTAAATGTTGAAAAAGCACGTTTTGATAAAATGCTGGGCTCGGCAGAAATTGGTACATTAATCACTGCGCTAGGCTGTGGTATCGGTAAAGATGAATATAATCCTGATAAATTGCGTTATCATCGAATTATTATTATGACGGATGCGGATGTAGATGGCTCACATATCCGTACTTTATTGTTAACTTTCTTTTATCGTCAAATGGCTGAACTGGTCGAACGTGGGCATATCTATATCGCTCAACCACCTTTATATAAAGTTAAAAAGGGTAAACAGGAACGTTACGTTAAAGACGACGATGAGTTAAATACTTATTTATTACAACAGGCACTAACAGGTGCAAAGTTATTTGTTTCAGCAGAGACACCTGCTATTTCAGATACCGCATTAGAAGAAATAGCACGCAGTTATTTAGTTGCAAAAAATATTATTCAACGTTTGAGTAGACGCATTGATCGTAATATTCTTGAGCAGATTATTAATATTCACGGCTTGGCTAAAGATGAGTTCAATAATAATGAACAATTGCAAAATTATGCAAACAAGTTATTGAAATTATTAGAAAAATATAAATTATCTGGAATTATTTATAGTGCAGTTGTGGGTGAAAATATAGACAAGGATGAAGACAATAATTTAACCATAACAATCACAAAACAACTACATGGTCTAGACCACGACTATGTTCTGGGTAGCGCTTTTTTTGAGTCAATTGATTATGTGAACCTCTCTTCACTGGGAAATAAGCTGGACTCCTTATTATCAGAAAATGCCTATATTCAACGCGGTGAAAAACAAAAATTAATAGAAAATTTTGACCAGGTAATGGACTGGTTATTCAGTGAGGCTAGAAAAGGTCAAAACATTCAACGCTACAAAGGTCTGGGTGAAATGAATCCTGATCAATTATGGGATACCACAATGAATCCTGAAACGCGTCGTATGTTACAGGTGCGTATTGAGGATGCCGTTTCTGCCGATGAAGTGTTTACCATGCTAATGGGAGACCAGGTTGAACCCCGCCGTGAATTCATTGAAGCCAATGCATTATCTGCTACCAATATCGATACTTAAAAAAACAATTATTTAGCCGCGAAGAACGCAAAAGACGCAAAGAAAACAGGTTAAATTTTGTGTCTTTTGCGTTCTTCGCGGCTAAATTTTTTAAAATTCCCCATAGTATTTTAATAAGACAATGAAATACAAAGATCTTCGTGACTTCATCACACAATTGGAAAAAAAGGGCTTACTTAAACGCGTTAGCGTAGAGGTTGATCCTTATCTTGAAATAACTGAAATATGTGACCGTACCTTGAAGCAGCAAGGCCCCGCCTTATTATTTGAAAATGTAAAAAATTCATCTGTACCGGTGTTAGCTAATTTATTTGGCACCACACAACGTGTTGCTATGGGCATGGGTGAAGATTCTATTGAAGCTCTGCGTGAAGTGGGCAAATTACTGGCCTTTTTAAAAGAGCCAGACCCACCAAAAGGATTAAAAGATGCCTGGGAGAAAATGCCTCTTTTTAAACAGGTGTTAAATATGGCACCAAAAGAAATTAAAAAAGCACCCTGTCAGGATATTGTTTATGAAAAAGATGAAGTGGATTTAAATTCTATCCCAATACAAACTTGTTGGCCGGGTGATGTTGCACCTTTAATAACCTGGGGACTGGTGGTGACCAGGGGGCCGGAAAAAGAACGGCAGAATCTGGGTATATATCGTCAGCAAGTTATAGCAAAAAATAAAGTTATTATGCGCTGGTTGGCACAGCGCGGTGGCGCGCTGGACTTTAAAGAATGGCAGAGTAAACATCCAGGTGAAGCTTTCCCGTTAGCAGTTGCTTTAGGTGCAGACCCGGCAACCATTTTGGCTGCCGTAACTCCGGTGCCGGATGCTTTATCAGAATATGGTTTTGCTGGCTTATTACGTGGCAGTAAAACAGAAGTCGTTAAATGTGCTTTAAGCGACCTACAGGTACCAGCTTCTGCAGAATATATTTTAGAAGGCTTTATTTATCCTGATGATGTTGCTGAAGAAGGGCCGTATGGTGATCATACTGGTTATTATAACGAAACCGAAACATTCCCGGTGTTTACCATTGAACGAATTAGTCATCGTGAAAATCCTATTTACCACAGTACTTATACCGGTCGGCCACCGGATGAACCGGCTATTTTAGGTTTGGCATTAAATGAGGTTTTTGTTCCTATTTTACAAAAGCAGTTTCCCGAAATTGTTGATTTTTATTTACCGCCGGAAGGTTGTTCATACCGCGTAGCCATTGTCAGCATGAAAAAACAATATCCCGGACATGCAAAACGCGTGATGATGGGGGTATGGTCATTTTTGCGACAGTTTATGTACACCAAGTTTGTCATTGTCGTGGATGATGATGTCAACACGCGAGATTGGCAGGATGTTATCTGGGCAATGAGTACTCGTGTTGATCCGGTACGCGACTTTACCATGGTGGAAAACACGCCCATTGACTACCTGGATTTTGCTTCTCCTGTTTCCGGTTTAGGTTCAAAAGTTGGTATTGATGCTACCAATAAACTACCCGGTGAAACGGATAGGGAATGGGGCATACCGATAAAAATGGATGAGGCTATAAAATCACGTATTGATGATATATGGGATGATATCTGGAACGAGCCAGGTATCAATGGGTAATATTATATATTAAAAAAACTAATACACTATCCTGAATAATATTATTCTGATACTAATGCCAGTAAGTTAACAGAAATGTAGCGTTTTTTACTGTCATTCCGAACGAATGTGAGGGATCTTAGCCCCCGTACAACAAGGTTTCTCCCTTCGGTCGAAATGACAAACTGCTCGTAATATTGCTTAACTTACTGGCATTGACTCTGATACAGAACAATATGGCTGTTTAGCTAGATGACATTAGATCGTCAAGTTTGTCGTCCATATGTAATTCCGTTAATTCACTAAAGCCACCAATCCAGTTTCCGTCAATGGTAATTTGCGGCACAGTACGTGCACCGTTGGTAACTTTCGAAAATTCACGTAACCCTGCCTGATCTTGATCAACACGAACTTCATCGTATGGAACACCCCATTTTACTAATAATGATTTTGTTTTTTCACAAATAGGACAGACACCCGTGCTATATACTTTTAAACGTGCCATAAAGAAACCATATAAACTGTTGTTTTGTTATAAGATAAAAATAAGCGAAAATGTATTTTCCGCATAGTTAACCAGAGTTATTTTACATGAGTTTTAAAATCCGTGTGCCAGCTAGCGGGCATGAATTCACCGCAGAAAAAAACGAAACAATTTTAGAGGCCGCCTTAAGACAAGGTATTGGTTTGCCTTATGGTTGCCGCAATGGTGCCTGTGGAAAATGCTCGGGAGAAGTTATTAGTGGTACTACCGAGTATGATACTGAAGCATTACGCGCTTTGGCAAAAAAAGAATATGAAGCGGGTAAAACTCTGTTTTGTCAGGCTCGTGCAAGCAGTGATCTGGAAATAAAAGCACGTGAGATTATAAAAAACATAGACATAGAAATTAAAATATTGCCCTGTAGAGTCGATAAAATGGAACTGCTAAGCAATGATGTAATGAAATTATTACTGAAATTACCGGAGGCCGAACGTTTACAGTTTTTAGCAGGGCAGTATCTCGAATTTATCTTAAAAGATGGTAAACGTAGAGCTTTTTCTATCGCCAATGCACCACACGATGATGACTATATTGAATTACATATTCGTCATGTTCCGGATGGCCATTTTGGCGATTTTGTTTTTGATGGTTTAAAAGAAAAAACCTTAATGCGTATTGAAGGACCGTTAGGTAGTTATTTTTTACGTGAAGATAATAACCGTCCGATTATATTAATGGGTGGTGGCACCGGTTTTGCACCATTAAAAGGTATGCTGGAACATGCCTTTCACATTAAGCTGAATCGACCGATTCATCTATTTTGCGGGGCACGCGCTAAACAGGACTTGTACATGGACGAAATGGTTCATCAATGGTTGAAACAACAGCCTAATTTAAAATATACCGCTGTTTTATCTGAACCTGCTGAGACAGATAACTGGCAGGGTGAAACCGGTTTCGTGCATGAAAGTGTGGTGAAACATTATCCTGATTTATCAGATTACGATATTTATTTAAGTGGGCCGCCACCAATGGTAAAAGCGGGAATGGATTTGTTTTATGAAAAAGGATTACCCGAAAGCCAGATATTTTCCGACTCATTTGAGTATTCTGATGATGCATTAAAAGCTATGGGTATACAGAAACCGAAAATACAATAATAATTTTGTATCCACTGTGCCTGTTAAAAACTCCATAAAAGAATTAATACAAAATTTACCACAACAGGGAAAAGTCGAGTGGATTGGAGTACGACCGGATAAAAAAGCACCCTTACAGGTAATTAATAGCGTACAGGTATTGATTAAAGGTTTACAGGGTGACCATTATGCAGGTCGCAGCGGTAATCGAAGTGTTACCTTAATTCAGGCTGAACATATTGATGCTATCGCGTCTTTGTTACACAAAAATAAAATTGACCCTGCCGAGCTTAGGCGTAATCTGGTAATAAGTGGGATTAATTTGCTGGCATTAAAAGGCCGTAAATTTAAAGTTGGCACAGTGATTTTAAAAATGACAGGATTATGTCATCCCTGTTCCCGAATGGAAGAAATTTTAGGTGATGGTGGATATAACGCTGTAAGAGGTCATGGCGGAATGACTGCCTGTGTTATTTCTCCCGGTACAATTAAACTGAGTGATAATGTTGAAGTTGTTCAAGAATAGAGTTTGTAGCAAAAATAACTGAAATTTGATTCTGACTCAGAGACCACAGAGAAATATTTTAATGGATTAGAAAAATCACAAGATTTGTCTTGCTCATTAAATATTCTCAGCACGCTCTAGCAAACTTATATAGTAAGTTGTTTAACGTTTTACAATCTGTAACTGGGGTGTTTCATGCTCAAAGTCATACGCTATTTTATTAAAAGCGGCTTCATTATAATCTCCGGTAAGCAAATGTAATCCCTGACGATAATATTCCTGTGCCGCCGCATTTTCTGCCATGTGTTCTTCAAGCAGTCGGGCAAGTTTTAAATAGTTTTGTGGCATCGGCTTGATTGTGATACTGATTTCCAGATAATTTTTAGCTTTGCCCCATAATGAAAGGGAGATACATATCTTGCCCAGAGCAAGTAATAAGTGAGCGTTTTGTTGATGATTAGTTAACCAGTTTTCAACCATCTCCAGTTGTTTATTATCAACCCATCTGGAACAAAGAGCATCCAGTTCGGCATATAAAATAATGCTGCTTTCGTGCCAGTGATCATTTATATACAGACGTAACACCTTTTCCGCTTCACTTGTTTCATCAACTAAAATAAGTTGTTTAGCATACTGTTCTATTACTTGCGGTATGATTTGTAAGTGTTCAGGCGTGTTTTCCCAGAATGATAATAATGCCTGACCGCCGATGCGTTCAGGTTTTGATGTTTTAGCAAGGTTTGACAGTTGACCGATGCAAATCATAATTTCAAAGCTAAGAAAACTGTCGTCAGATAAATGTCCGTATTTTTTAAGCGCAGGTAAAATATTTTTAAAATTATCCCAGTCCTGTAAATGTTTATAAGTGTTAGCCAGCAGTGTTAATACATAGGTATGGTTGGGCGATATTTCATTTAGCTGGGTTAGTGTTGCCAGTGCCTGTTCATTTTGCTCATGGGTAAGTTGTAGCTCGGCTTTGGTTAAACTAATGGCGATATTTGCACTGGGTATTTCACTGGGTGCTTCAATAAGTGCTTTAGCTAAATAATCATCCCGACGCTGATGTGCATCAAGTTGTTGTGCGGCACGTGCTGCAGTTAAATAAATCAGCAGTCGACTATCACTGTGCTCTACCTGTTGTAATAATGTTTTTTCTGCCTGTTCAAAGCGACCTTCTGCATAGTCAACTAATCCTTGTGAAAGGGATAAACGTGCTTTTTCTTTAATAAGTTGTTCGCGTTTATCGGCAAAGTAAATAAAGAGATTTTTAATAGACTGGTAGCTTTTGATTAAAGTCAGAATGACAAACAAACAACATAACAGGGCAGCACCAAAAACTAGCAGGTTGGTTCCAAAAGAGAAATTGGCAAAACTAAAATAGATAGTCCCCAAATCGTTTTGTTTGACCATACTAAAACCGATGATAGTTATTGTAGAAATCAGAAAGATGTAAAGCAGTCGATTCATGATAATCACCAGGTTGTTTTGAGAATGAAGGTACAGATTATCGTATTTTGCAGCAAATTTATAGGTGTCAGGGGTTAAGAACGATAGTAGCTTCTCAATAACCCGTGACAGCATTTACTTTGGCTATGTCACCGTTAAGTGTTGAAAAATGTTACCTGATTAGCCATAAGTATCCACCAGGTTATATAAAATAAAGACAGAGGTCACTGTAATGCTATACATGATGCGTCATTCCTGCATGTTTTTAGCAGGAATCCATGCTCTACAACTAGATTCCTGCTAAAAACATGCAGGAATGACGCGGTGTTTGTGTGGCTATTTATAAAATGGCAGAAGCTCATGGCTAATCAGGAAATGTTATTTAACTTTAAAGTGCTTTTTTTACCATGCTTTGAACGACATTTTAATGTATTAGTAAGTTATTGAAAAAGATGGCTTTTTAAAAATTCCACACTTGACGGTGACATAGCCTTTACTTTTGAGACACGCCGTGAGTACCTCCATGTAGGCTTGACGGTAGAATCCATGCTATCAACAGTCACAAAAATATGCAGTGAAAACTTATGCAACGATTAATACTTAGTGGAAAAATAATGACTTAATGCGATCAAAACCGCTTCATCAGTGGCATTTTTT
>CAZALW010000041.1:10075-15345 GCA_964485705.1 uncultured Thiotrichaceae bacterium | reverse complement strand
TGGCACATACCTTGCATTTGTATCTACAGCAATAAACAACTAAAGCAGGGCGGACATGACTACTACTATAAATCCGGTAACAACCGAAACGTTAAATTCTGCAACAACAAAACCCTTATCAACAACAAAATCCACTACAGCAGGGTCAGATGGCGTAAGCACTGAAGATTCGTTAGCAGGGCAAGGCACTTTTCAGGAATCACTGGAAAAAATTATCGATGATTCATCTGTTATTGAGGAACCTGTAGCCCTTTCAGCAGGTGGCAATATTTTGCCTGTCGCAGGTAAAACAGTCGAAAACACGGCAGAAGATAACCGCATGTTAGTATCACACGAGGTGATACCGGGACTAAATAGTTCTGTGTCCACAGAAACTATGTTTATACAAAATGACGATGATGGGCAAGTCATCCCGTCTGTATCGACAGCTGAGCAATCATTGAGATTGGATAACAGCATAAAAGATATCGCCATGAAAACAGGTTCAGAGAGTGGACTGTTATCGGCTTCAATACGTCAACTTTTGCAAGCTGATGTGAGAATACAGGGGCAAAACACGACAACAGCTGCAAATAACAGCAAGGTTTCCACAGCCAGTATTACAACAGATGGGCTGGTGACTCGCCAAATTGAAACATCGTTGCTAAATGCAGATAATATTGTTGTAGCCAGCCAGAAGATTCCGGCAACAGCACCGTCATTGACTGGGCAGTTACCGCTTATGTCTGCGCAAGCATCATTACCAATAGCTGATATGCAATCAGCACTATTACAACAATCCAGCAATGTGCAGGATGAAAGCAGCAGTAGTTTGTTAGCTGCTTCATTGAGTCCAGCATCAGGCAGTCAAAGTTTGACCAGCCTGGTAACGGTGCCACAATTAAGCATCGGAGAACGCCTCGGACAGCCGGCCTGGGCACAGGGAATGAGCAAGCAAATTGTCTGGATGACTAATCAAAATATTAGTAGTGCTGAAATACGTTTGAATCCAGCGCACCTGGGACCGATAGAAGTGCGTATAGATATTCGAGATGAAGTTATTCATGTTGCCTTAAGCAGTCGTCATGCGGTTGTCAGGGAAGCCATGGAGACGGCCTTGCCAAAGCTACGTGAAATGTTTGATAACAACGGTATGAATTTGGCAGATGCAGATATTTCACACCAGTCATTTGCCGAGCAGCGTGAGCAAAATACATCAGATAGCCAGGGCAATATAATGAGCAGTGGCTCTGAAGGTAATGATTTTATTAACCCTGATGAAGCTGTATTACACCAGTCTAAAGTATCAACTGCAATGGTTGATTATTATATTTAATTGAAAATTGATAATGAAAAGCTAAAACAACTCCTGATTTTATCTCGTTACCACGCACTGCGTGGTAATGCAGTATCTAACGCACCAGCGTTGCATCACGCATTCCTGTATCCGCCATATCTTGTTGCACCAACATAGTTGTTTTAAACGCTGGCGCGTTAATCGCTGCGTTACCACGCAGTGCGTGGTAACGAGAACAAACCATTAACCATTAATAATTGTTCTAAACAGACAGAATTCTGTCACTTCCCCCGCAAACCTCGTCAAAATTCCATCAACTGTTTAATTGTCCTCTACAACTTAATGATATTTATACATATATAATTAAAAAAATGGTTGGCACGCCTTTTGCTTTTATTTTGTAAGACAATAACAAAATTTTTAGTGAAGACAAAGCCATGGCTAAAGAAGACATAAAAGAAGACATAGTAGATTTGGAAGACAAAGAAGATGGCGGTCAGAAGAAGGGGGCATCTTCAACTGTAAAAATAATCATTATCGCCATTTTAGCTACGTTTTTAATAGGTGGTGGTCTGGTTGGTGCAACAATGTATTTTACCGGTGCATTTGAATCCGAAAGTTCTGTTGATGAACAGGAGAATCCTGAAGAAGGTACTGAGGGTGAAGAAGAGGTGGAGGAAGAAGAGCTGGAGGAGGAAGAAGTGGAGGAGGAAGAGCCTAAAGATCCGCCTATATATCAGAGAATTGATCCTAAATTTGTGGTTAGTTTTCGCGATCAACGCGCGGCAAGGTTTATGCAGTTTACACTTCAAGTGATGGCTAGAGATGAAGATGTTATTAAGAAAATAATGACGCACATGCCCGCAATACGCAGTAGCTTGATTATGCTATTTGATATTCAGGATCAAGAATCTCTGGCGACAAGTAAAGGCAAACAGGAGCTGTTAAACAAGATTGTTGTCGATATCAATGAAACCCTGAAGAAAGTGACCGGTGATGATGAACCGGACGCTGCTGTTGAAGCTGCTTATTTCACTGAATTTGTGATTCAGTAGGGGAAAATCGTGAATGATATTTTATCACAGGATGAAATTGATGCTTTATTGAGTGGTGTTGATAGTGGCGAGGTGGATACCGAAGCCGATGATTTAGCTGCAGAAGGTGAAGCAGCCGCTTATGAACTGGGAAGTCAGGATCGTATTATCCGTGGCCGCATGCCGACACTGGATATGATTAACGAACGTTTTGCAAGGTATTTACGTATCAGCATGTACAACATGCTGCGCAGAACAATAGAAGTGACTGTCGTTGGTGTCAGCATGGTTAAGTTTTCAGAATATGTTCGTGGCTTGTTTATGCCGACCAGTTTAAACCTGGTGAACATTAATCCATTACGTGGTACAGGACTGTTTGTTATTGATCCTAACCTTGTTTTTGCCACGGTCGATAATTTTTTTGGAGGTGACGGTCGTTATCACACACGGATTGAAGGTCGCGACTTTACCCCAACTGAAAATCGTGTCATTCAAATATTGCTCGAACTGTTATTTGCAGACCTTGAAAAATCCTGGAATCCGGTGATGAAACTGGAATATAAATATCTTAATTCCGAAATCAATCCGCAGTTTGCCAATATCGTCAGTCCTACCGAAGTTGTGGTTGTACAAAAATTTAAAATGGAACTTGAAGGTGGTGGCGGTGAGTTTCATGTCGTTATGCCTTATTCCATGCTGGAACCTATTCGTGAATCACTTGATGCGGGAATGCAAAGTGATCAGGCACATACTGACAGCCGATGGACAAAATCTTTGAAAGAAGAAATGAAACAGGCTGTAGTTGAAATTGATAGTTCAATGTGTCACACCAAAATGACTATCGCAGAAGTACTAAATCTTAATGAAGGTGATGTTATCCCGATAGACATGCCAGATATGGTTACCGTTAGAGCTGCAAATATACCTATATTTAAAGGCGTGCTTGGTAACTCTAATGGAAAAAATGCAGTGCAATATGTCATGCCAATTACACGACCTGAATACTTGAATGAATAATGATCAATAAAGTGTATTGGAGATAGCCCTCGTTCCGACGCTCCTGCGTGGGAACGAGAACATAGTTAATAGTGAATACGTGTAAGAGGAATTAAATATGAGTGAAGAAACTACAGGTAAACAGGATGCAGATGGTGCTGATGACTGGGCGGCGGCAATGGCAGAACAAAGTGATGTTGAGCAAGCACCGGCTCCTGTGGCTGCAGCAGAAACTGCACAGGCAGGTACTGCATTACAGGAAAACGCCGATGATTATGAACGTGCAGCTTTTCAGAATTTAAACAGCAGTAGCAATCAGTTGACCAATAATCAGTTAACAGCTGGTGAAACAAACCTGGATGTCATTCTTGATATTCCTGTCACGTTGTCTATGGAAATAGGCCGGACAGAACTGCCAATACACAATTTATTACAGTTAAACCAAGGTTCAGTTGTAGAGCTCGATCGTCTTGCGGGTGAGCCACTGGATGTTTTAGTTAATGGGACACTGATTGCGCATGGTGAAGTTGTTGTGGTTAATGAAAAATTTGGTATTCGTTTAACTGATGTGATTAGCCCGGCTGAACGGGTAAAGAATTTAAAGTGAAGTCGTAAGTTGTAATACATAAGACTAAAGACATAAGACTAAAGACTAAAGACTAAAGACTAAAGACTAAAGACTAAAGACTAATAGTATGAAAAACCTAATCAATAAAATTTACTGTTTGAGCATTTTTATATTATTAATGCCAGTAAAAGTTTTAGCAGGTGAAGATAATCCTTTGGCGGTAATCAACTCAGGTCAAATGAGTGGTGGTTATATGCTTCAACTGGTACTGGGTTTGGTTATTGTTATTGCCTGCATTGTTGTTCTGGCATGGTTAGCTAAACGCATGAACCGCTTGCAATCTTCAACAGGAGACATGTTAAAAATTATAGGTGGCATAAGTGTTGGTACCAGGGAAAAAGTTGTTTTACTGCAGGTGGGTTCACAACAATTATTAATTGGCGTTTCTCAGGGCAACATTAGTAAGCTTCATTTGCTGGCAGCACCGCTAGAAACAACGCCAGAAAAATTGAGTGAAAATTCCGCCGCAAGTGGTACTGACAGAGAACAAAAATCATTTTCCTACAATTTGTCGGAAAAAATGGGTTTATCGAAAAAATTTGGTGATGCGGGCAAAAATAATAATGCTTAATAAAATACAAAGTTTGCTGTCATCGATATTGCAATGGCGCTTTATGCTGCTTTGTTTGTTGTTACTGCCTGCCAGCAATGTATTAGCGCAAGGACTTACCGCGTTTACCATGACACCGACCGAAGGTGGTGGTGAAACTTATTCCGTTACCATTCAAATTCTTGCTTTGATGACAGTGCTCAGTCTGTTGCCTGCCGCACTGATCATGACAACATCATTTGCTCGCATTATTATCGTGTTATCAATATTGCGTCAGGCATTAGGCACAGCGCAAACACCTTCAAACCAGATTCTTCTGGGTTTGGCACTGTTTTTAACTTTTTTTATTATGTCACCGGTATTCAACAGTGCATACGATGCCGGAGTAAAACCATATCTTGAAGATCAGATGAGTTCAGAAGTTGCTTTTAAAAAAGCCTCTGAACCTTTTCATGAGTTTATGCTGAACCAGACGCGTGAAAAAGATTTAATTATGTTTGCTGAAATTGGCGGTTATGGCGAGCTGGATCCAGATGAAAAAGTACCGTTTACATTATTACTTCCCGCCTTTGTTACCAGTGAGTTAAAAACCGCGTTTCAGATTGGTTTTCTTATTTTTATTCCTTTTTTAATAATCGATATTGTTGTTGCCAGCATATTGATGTCCATGGGTATGATGATGTTATCACCCATGATGATCTCATTGCCTTTTAAGTTAATGCTTTTTGTATTAATTGATGGCTGGTCATTAATAATGGGAACCATGGCATCGAGTTTTTATGTTTA
>CAZALW010000041.1:0-9975 GCA_964485705.1 uncultured Thiotrichaceae bacterium | reverse complement strand
TAATTGATGGCTGGTCATTAATAATGGGAACCATGGCATCGAGTTTTTATGTTTAGAGGTGCTTTTTCGTTTATTCGCGTTGACGTGCATGGATAGTACTAATGTCGCGGTCACATGGATGTGTAAGGGCGACCATTTGCGGAAGAAACAAAAGCAGTAATAATTAACAGCTATTAGGAGAAAAAAATGACACCCGAAATGGTATTAGATGTAGGACGAGAGGCAATATGGGTGATGATGTTAATTTCCGGACCATTGCTGTTATCGGCATTAGCTACTGGACTTTTTGTCGGCATGATACAGGCAGCCACGCAAATACAGGAGATGACGTTAACCTTTATTCCAAAATTAATTGTCATGGCAATTTCCCTGATTGTTGCTGGTAACTGGATGATAGCGGTGCTGACAGATTTTAGTACTAACTTGATTCTCAGTATTCCTGAGTTAATAAGCTGAGTTGTTCACGGGCAGCTCCTAAAGGTCTTAGATTAAGTCATGCATTTTACCGGCGATGAAATAACAACCTGGGTAGCATCATTGATGTGGCCCGTTATGCGTATTGGTGCAATGTTTGCTGCTGCACCGATATTCTCAGCTAAGAGTGTGTCGGTACGAATTCGAGTGCTGCTTTCCTTCGCTATTGCATGGTTGTTAGTTCCTGTTATACCCGAGCCGCCTAATGTTGACCTCATTAGTGCTGAGGCTTTTTTTATTGGTATTAATCAGGTACTGATTGGTGTTGGTATGGGTTTTATATTGCAACTGGTGTTCGCTGCATTTGTAATCGCCGGCACCAGTATTGCGATGTCAATGGGACTTGGTTTTGCTTTAATGATGGACCCGAATGGCGTGCAGGTGCCTGTTATAAGCCAGGCATTACTCATTATGGCAACCCTGGTATTTTTATCGCTTAATGGTCACCTACTATTAATTGAAGTACTGGCAAACAGTTTTCATAATCTGCCGGTAGGTATGTTTATGCCATCTCGAGACGGCTTCTGGCAACTTGCCAACTGGGGTACTGATATGTTTGCCGGTGCTGTGTTAATTGCTTTGCCTGCCGTTGCAACATTGTTACTGGTCAACCTTGCTTTTGGTGTCACCACTAAAGCAGCACCACAGTTAAATATATTTGCTGTGGGATTTCCTCTCATGATAATGATTGGCCTGGCATTTCTTATCCTCATATTGCCCACCATCACCGATCATCTTAGCCGCTTATTGACCGAAGCGTTTGAACTAATGGAGCGTTACCTGGCTTCGGCCCGGTGATCTGGATACAGGCATGGCAGAGCAAACTGGACAGGAACGCACCGAAGAGGCAACACCTAAAAAGTTACGCGAGTCACGTGAGAAGGGTCAGGTTCCGCGGTCAAAAGAACTTAACAGCATGGCTTTGTTACTGGTTGCCAGTGGTGGCTTTATATTAATGGGTGAAAAAATGCTTACTTCCCTAAGTGAGTTATTTGCCAAAGGGTTAAGTATAAAAAATATACCGCAGATGGATAGTGCCACCATGATAGAAACTCTGGGTAATACTTTGTTTGATGGCATACTCATTATTGCGCCAATGCTGGTTTTGCTTACCGTTATCACTTTGTTGACCCCTCTGGCTCTTGGTGGTTGGTCGTTTAGCATGAAGGCTGTTAGCTTCAAGATTGAAAAAATCAATCCGATTAAAGGTCTGGGACGAATATTTTCCTTAAAAGGATTGATGGAGTTACTAAAAGTTCTTGCCAAGTTTTTTCTTATTACTGGTGTATCTGGGATTCTTATCTGGGCATTAATCGACGAACTGCTCGGCCTGGGTAGCGAGCCGTTATACGTAGCACTTGCTCATGTTGCAAAGTTATGTGGCTGGATGCTTATGGCGAGTAGCAGCGTACTCATTATTATTGCTTTACTTGATGCACCGTTTCAACTATGGCAGCACAACAAAGAACTGAAAATGACCAAGCAGGAAGTGAAAGATGAAAACAAAGAAACCGATGGCCGACCAGAAGTAAAAAGTCGTATCCGTACCTTGCAATATGAGATGTCACAACGCCGAATGATGGATGCAGTGCCCGAAGCCGATGTGATTATAACCAATCCAACGCATTACGCTGTGGCATTACGTTATGACCAGGGCAACATGCAAGCACCGATAGTTGTCGCCAAGGGTGCAGACCTGATTGCTATGCAAATTCGCATCGTTGCCGAACAACACAATGTAACCATTGTTTCTGCACCACCTTTAGCACGTGCCTTATTCGCCAGTACCGAACTGGATCAGGAAATCCCTGCTGGTTTATACGTCGCAGTGGCAACCATTATTTCTTATGTATTTGCCTTAAAAGTTTCAACATTAAATGGTGAATTATCACCGGAAGAACCGAGTGATTTACCTATACCTGATGAACTACGACATTAATTACTAATTAGTAATTACGAATTACTAATTAAAAACATTAAAAACTAGAGGAGATAATTTTGGGTTATTTAATTATGAATCGAACAGCTTTGCTTTTCAATTAGTAATTCGTAATTAGTAATTTGTAATTAAACAAAAATGAGTTACAGTGCAACAATAATAAACAATCCTTTTTTCTCTATACGAGGACTGGGCGTACCTTTATTACTGGTCGCCATGCTGGCGATGATGGTATTACCATTGCCGCCTCTGTTACTGGATCTTTTTTTCACCTTTAATATTGCCCTGTCAATGGTGGTTTTACTGGTGGTTATTTACAGCACACGACCACTTGATTTTGATGTGTTTCCTACTGTTCTGTTAGCTGCAACCTTACTGCGTTTATCACTTAATGTTGCATCTACACGGATCGTCTTACTTGAAGGTCATACCGGGCCGGATGCTGCCGGTAATGTGATTAAAGCCTTCGGTGAATTTGTTGCAGGTGGTAATTATGTGGTTGGTATTGTGGTGTTTGCAGTACTCACTATTATTAACTTTGTGGTGGTCACAAAAGGTGCAGGCCGTATATCCGAGGTAAATGCAAGGTTCACTCTGGATGCGATGCCCGGCAAGCAAATGGCAGTTGATGCTGATTTGAACTCAGGGCTCATTACCCAGGATGAAGCGCGGCAAAGACGACAGGATATTTCCGGTGAGGCCGATTTTTATGGATCAATGGATGGTGCCAGTAAATTTATTCGTGGTGATGCCGTTGCCGCTATTTTAATTTTGTTTATCAATCTTATTTTTGGTTTAGGCATCGGCATGGTTCAGCATGACATGGGGTTTTCTGATGCTGCCAGAAATTATACCCTGTTAACCATAGGCGATGGACTGGCGGCTCAAATACCTTCTTTAATTCTTTCCACCGCAGCAGCCATTGCCGTTACCCGTGCCTCCGCTTCTAAAAATATGGGTGAGCAGGTACTTGGGCAGTTATTCAGTACGCCAAAACCCATTGCCATTACAGCCACAATTCTTATTGGGCTGGGTTTGATTCCTGGCATGCCAAACCTTATTTTTCTTACCCTGGGGTTAATGAGCGCAGGTATTGCATTTTATATAAAACGCCAGGCCGAAATAAAACAGCAGATAGAGGTTGAAGCTGAAACAGTGGTCACACCCGATGAAGAGCATCAGCATAAAGAGCTAAGCTGGGATGATGTACCAATGGTTGATGTTATCGGCCTGGAAGTGGGTTACAGGCTGATCCCGATGGTGGATAAAAATCAGGGTGGTCAAATGATGTCGCGCATTAAAGGTGTGCGTAAAAAACTGTCGCAGGATCTTGGGTTTCTTATTCAGGCAGTGCATATCAGGGATAATCTGGATCTTTCACCTAATGCCTACAGCATTATATTAATGGGTGTGCCAGTTGGTGAAGGTGAGGCCTACCCTGAAAAAGAGCTGGCAATCAATCCAGGGCAGGTATTTGGTGAGCTCAAAGGTATAAAAACCAAAGACCCGACTTTCGGTCTGGAAGCAGTGTGGATTGATCCTGCTATGCGCGATGAAGCACAAACCCTTGGTTTCACCGTTGTCGACAGCAGTACGGTGGTCGCAACGCACATGAGTCATGTGCTACAGCGTCATGCTCATGAATTATTAGGCCATGAAGAAGTTCAACAGTTGCTGGATATGCTGGCAAAAAAATCACCCACACTGGTTGAAGACCTGGTGCCAAAATTATTACCGCTTGGCAGTGTGGTTAAAGTTCTGCAGAACATACTTGCCGAAGGTATTCCAATTCGGGATATGCGTACTATTGCCGAAACTTTGGCGGAGCATGCCCCCAATAGCCAAAATTCTGACGTGCTGACAGCATCGGTACGTAGTGCACTAGCGCGTCAAATTTACCAACATATCAATGGCTTAGAGGAGGAAATGCCTGTAATCACACTAAGTCCAGAGTTGGAACAGATCTTGCAACAATCAGTACAAAGCGCACCAGAATTGGGTCTGGGCATAGAGCCGGGGTTAGCAGAGCAGATGATCAACGAATTAAACGACTGTGTGCAACAACAGGAGCTGGCAAACAAAGCTTCTGTTTTACTGGTATCGCCAACTCTTCGTCCAGTACTGGCAAGAATGTTGCGAAGCCTTGCGCCAAACCTGCATGTATTAACGTATAACGAAGTGCCCGACAGTAAAAATATTAAAGTTGTTGCTGCAGTGGGCGGGCAAATAGCCGGTTAATTACGAATTACTAATTACGAATTAAAAGCTCAAAAACAAAAACAAGCAGAATTCACAGAGGATAATTATTGTGCACAAGACTAACAACAACCATGAACTCGTAATTCGTAATTAGTAATTAGTAATTATTAAAGGGGGTTGAAACATGAAAATGAAACGTTATTTTGCAGCTACATCACGCCAGGCACTTCGCGAATTACGTGAAGAACAGGGGCCTGATGCTGTCATTTTATCGAATCGGCGAGTCAATGGTGGTGTGGAAATTATTGCTGCAATGGATTACGAAGATGCAATGGTTAATACTTCACTGGGGAACCCGGAAAACCTGTCGGCAATGGATACCAGTGTGCTACGAGCCATGTCCTCGGCAGATGCATCTTCAGCCTCACCTTCGGTAGTAAGAGCGGCGCAAACAAATTCTGCTTCATTATCAGATATGTATGATACAGCTGACTCAAATGAAGACTCATCAGCGATTATGTCCAGGGATGGACGGCCATTATCATCACAGCATAGCGCAAGGAGCCAGGACGGCGGTGCGTTAAATAAAATACAGGATGAACTAAAAGGCCTTAGAAGCATAATGGAAGCACCGTTAATGCATCTTGCCTGGGGGGAGACTGATCGTGTCCAGCCTTTATATGCCAGTTTATTAAAACAATTAATGACACTGGGCTTAGGCTCAAAGCTAAGCCAGAACATTGCCAAAAGAATCGCCACGCAGGGCTTAAATAAACACAGCTGGCTGGAGTCACTAAAGTTACTCGCTAAATTAGTGCCAATAGATGATGACGATATTTTAAATAATGGCGGCATTGTCTCTTTAATTGGCCCAACAGGGGTTGGTAAAACAACAACCATTGCAAAGCTGGCAGCGCGATTTGCACTAAAACATGGTCGTCGTGGCATCACTTTAATCACCACTGATAACTACCGCATTGGCGCACATGAACAACTACGTACTTACGGAAGAATACTGGGTATTCCAGTACATGTGGCAGCTGACAATGAAGAGCTAAGAAACTTACTCATACAAGCTAAAGAAAAAACAGGCGGGCATAACTTAACGCTTATTGATACTGCCGGTATCTGTCAGAAAGATAAGCGATTAGCTGATCAACTAACAACACTGAGTATACGAGAGATGGATATTAAAAATTATCTGGTATTGTCTGCGACTGGCCAAATGAATTTACAAGATGATGTTATTCGCGCATTTAGTCAGTTGAGGTTACAGGGTTGTGTGTTAACAAAGATAGATGAAGCGTCGAGTTTAGGTGAGATTATATCGGTTCTTGTGCAACATGAATTACCCTTGCACTTTGTCTGTAACGGGCAGAAAGTGCCAGATGACTTGCACCAGGCACGTGGTAACTTATTAGTTAAAGAAGCCGTTAAATTAATGCGTAATACAAATAAATCGCCTTCTACAGAAGAGTTGGCCCATGCTTTTGGTGAAGCGGCATTTGGAGGGATGGTAAATAATGCAATTATCTGACAGAGCAATTGATCAGGCGGATAACATGCGCCGTATTGTAGAACCTAAACCGTTAAAAATTATTGCGGTAAGCAGTGGCAAGGGCGGTGTAGGTAAAACCAATGTTTCGATTAATTTAGCAATATCCATGGCAAAACAGAATAAAGAAGTTTTACTACTGGATGCTGATTTAGGCATGGCAAATGTAGATGTCCTACTTGGTTTAAATACTGAGTACGATCTATCACATGTCATTAGTGGTGAACGAACACTGGAAGAAATAATTGTAGAAGGACCATCAAATATAAAAATAATACCTGCATCATCCGGTGTAAGTAAAATGGCAAACCTTACGCCTGTTGAACAAGTTGGATTGATTAATGCTTTTAGTGAATTAGGCAATGCTGTCGATGCGCTCATTATAGATACCGGAGCGGGTATCTCAGATACTGTAGTAAACTTTTGCAAAGCAGCGCAGGATGTTATCGTTGTGGTGCATGATGAGCCAGCATCTATTACTGATTCATACGCTTTTATTAAAGTGATGAGCCGTCATCATAATGTCAGACGGTTTCATGTGCTGGCAAACATGACGCATGATGTGCATGAAGGTCACAACCTTTTTAAAAAATTATCAAAAGCAACCGATCGCTTTCTGGATGTAATTTTAAGCTTCGCCGGTGCTGTTCCCTTTGATGAAAAATTACGTAAATCCATTCAGCATCAACGAGCGGTGGTTGAAGCTTTTCCCCGCAGCCCATCAGCATTGGCGTTTAAACGCATTACCAGACAAATTGATAACTGGGAAGATGATGATTCCAGATCGACCGGTGAATTAAAATTTTTTGTTGAACGCATGATTCAGTCTGAGCTGGTTAAATCAGGCATGATTCACTCAACTGCGCAACAGGAGCCAAACTAATGACTGTACTATCGTGTTACGCGGATGTCGGTGCAATAGCAAAGAAAAGGCCAAATTATGATGTGCTGATGACGGAGCATGCGCCGTTTGTTAAACGAATTGCTTACCACATGATTTCCCGGTTGCCGGCAAATGTGCAACTGGAAGATATGATTCAGGCTGGAATGATAGGGCTATTCGAAGCATTAAAAGCTTATGACATGTCTAAAGGTGCAAGTTTTGAAACCTATGCACGAATTCGTATACAGGGTGCAATGATTGATGAGGTAAGACGCTGTGACTGGACACCGCGATCAGTTTATCAAAAATCCAGAAAGATATCAGAAGCAATCAGAACAGTTGAAAAAGAGCAGGGCAGAGATGCCAAAGACAGTGAAATAGCAGAAGTATTAGGACTAGGCATCGACGAATATTACCGTTTGGTAAAAGATGCAGCCGGCTGCCAGTTATTAAGTTATGAAGATATTGCCCTGGTAGGCGGTCTGGCTGGTGGCAGTAAAGATGAATATAAAAGTGGTGAGTTTAATGGTCCATACGAGAATATTCAGGAAGAAAATTTCAAATGTGGACTGGTTGATAAAATTTCAGGTCTGCCGGAACGTGAAAAAATGGTTGTTTCACTTTATTACAATGAAGAATTTAATTTACGTGAAATAGGCGAAATTCTTGGTATAACCGAAGGCAGAGTATGCCAGATACATAGCCAGGCATTGCTGCGTTTAAGGGCACGCATGAGTGAATGGATTGATAATGGTTAATTACGAATTACGAATTACTAATTACGAATTACTAATTTTCTTTGATACTGACCATTTATTGCCAATAAACTTAAGTGTGGCAGCTTAACGAAAAACGAGAAACAACAAATGAGTAGTAGCACATGGAAGTGCTGTTTACGGACCAAAGGTTGGAGAAACAAAAAGAACAAATACAAACACAACACCAAAGAACATTCGTAATTAGTAATTAGTAATTCGTAATTAATTTAACGGGGTATATCGTGGATAAAAATATGAACATATTGGTGGTGGATGATTTCTCTACCATGCGACGCATAGTAAAAAACCTGTTAGTAGAAATTGGTTTTAAAAATATTGAAGAAGCCGATGACGGAAAAACAGCATTACCCATTCTTGAAAAAGGAGGTATAGACTTTTTAGTCACTGACTGGAACATGCCTGGAATGGCAGGCATTGATTTACTCAAGGCTGTACGTGCTGACCCGGCACTTTCATCATTGCCCGTGTTGATGGTAACCGCAGAAGCTAAACGGGAACAGATAATGGAAGCGGCGGCGGCGGGTGTTAATGGTTACGTGGTAAAACCCTTTACCGCTGATACACTAAAGGAAAAAGTTGATAAAGTCTTTGCCAGACTGGAGAACAGTTAATGCAAAACACAGAACTGGAACAACAAATAACCCAGGACAGCCTGGATAATAGCTTACGTATTGACTTATGTATTAAAGCGGCACAGCAGTACATAACGAAATTGCAGATGGGAAAAGATAACCAGGCTGACAATTTACTGCTGGAGCTTAATCAATTAAACAGCAACACGCTCAATAGCGAAGCATCCAATAAAGACTTATACACAAAGGTAGGCAAACTCACACGAGAATTGCACGACAGTATGAGCAGTTTTATGACTGATACACGTGTTCATATGATGACAAATGAAGATATGCCTGATGCAAGACAACGCCTTCAACACGTTGTTGAACTAACAGAACAATCTGCACATACAACCATGACATTAATCGAAAACAGCAATCCACTGTTATCAAAGATGCAGGTAAAAGCGGTCATTTTGCAACAAAAATTAAACAGTTATAAAGATAGTCAGCAAGTTAGTGTTTCAACCTTTGATAGCAAAGAAATAGATGATTTTTTAAAACTGGTTGCAGTGACATCTGAAACAGTAAAAAAAGACTTAAATGAAATAATGCTGGCACAGAATTATCAGGATATAACCGGGCAGGTTATTCAACGAGTTAGTACTCTGGTGCAGGAAGTAGAAGATAATTTGTTGTCTTTGTTACAAACAGACCATGAAATACCAGCTAGTAAAAAATCAGCAGACGAACACCTGGAAGCGGGTATTCAAGTTGAATCAAGCAGTGAAAAACATAAAGAAGAACAAAACAATAAAGGTTACGGCCCTGCTATCCCGGGTACCAACCATAGTGCAGGTAAAAGCGATATATTGAATTCGCAGGTAGAAGTAGACGACCTGTTGTCTTCCCTTGGTTTTTAAATCTTGGACTTCAGATCAGGTAAATAATAATGAGCATAGATAACGAAATATTACAGGAATTTCTGGTTGAAGCCGGTGAACTATTTGATCAGCTAAATGACCAGTTTGCCGAACTGGAAAAATCCCCGGATGATATTGAAATAATAAATGCAATATTTCGTGCCTACCACACCATAAAAGGTGGTGCAGGTTTTATGAAGCTGATGCCAATGGTAGAAATTTGTCATCGTGCAGAAGACGCAATTAATCAGCTACGTCAAGGCGAAAGGCAGGTGACGGACGAGCTGATTGATGTCATGTTTCAGACCCTGGATGAACTTGATGATATGTTTAGTTGTGTGCGTGCGGGTGGTGAGCTTGCCGATGCAAATGCAGACTTGTTGCAGCAGCTTGATCAGTTATTAGCGAAGTCTGCTCCGCAACAAGAGGCAACAGATGTTACTTCACAGGTGGCAACTGAGCAGGTTGTTGAAACAGCCATTGGCGGAGAAAATACAGATGTAACATGTGCTGTACCTGTCGAGCAAAATATGGATGATGAATTTGAAGCCATGCTTAATGCAAACAGCATGGCTACAAACAACGTGGTGTCCAATGAAAAATCTAACAGCTCCGATTTAATTACTGATGATGAATTTGACGCGGTACTTGATCAGCTTCATGGTAAAG